>DASSHD010000756.1:0-14819 GCA_035693085.1 Hanamia sp.
CCAATAGCAAATTGTAGCAAACGAACAAATATTGCTGATTCCTGTTTCAGCAAAAACGTTTTTAGTAAAAAAATAGAATTGGGTTAACTCTATCTTTTTTAAAATTGCAGCTCCAATAATTTTAAAAATATTTTTGTATCAAATAACCTGGGATCCTTTGTTAAATGATTAAGATTTTTCAATTTATTCAGCCGCTTATTATACCTTAAAAAATATCTTTTTCTTGTATAACCAATAACACAATCCCCATTCAACAGCAAATATCACCAGAGAACCAATAATCATAATCGGGTTCTGAGTTATTCCAATTGGCGATATCAATCCATTTACAATTACGTTGATGTATTCTCCCAGCCATCGGCTGACCACAATCTCAAAGAAAACATAAATAAAAATAGAATTCATTCCAACAATAAGAAAAAAGTTGAGGAATTTCTTATGTTGCAGCACATCAATCCAGGCATAAAGAAACGCCAGTCCTAATAAACACCAACCGCCTGACGCAAGAGTAAAAGAAGTAGTAGCAATTCGTTTAATGATGGGTGTTATACCGGCAATATTAAGCCCATATCCTAATATTAGTGCAACTACGCCGAGAATAGAAATCCGGATTATTTTAGTTTTATCATTGGGTAAAGAAAGTAACCATTTACCAGCTACTGCACCCCATATCGTATGTGCTGCAGTGGGAATACAATTGATAGCAACCCATCCTCCCGGATTGATCTTGTTCATTAAAATCAGATCAATATAATTACCAAAATTATGCTGATCTGTGAAAGGTTGATTAAATCCCGGTACATTGGTATAACGGTATAAGCATTCAGTAAGTATTAACAGGCCAAGGCTAAAAAGCAACTGATAGCCGGTCTTCCAACGGAAGATAAGAAAAGCCACCAGCATTGTAAATGACATCTGCGTCAATACGTCCCAAAGTTCAAAAGATAAATGATCACCTCTTACTGCATAATCTAATACGCCCCAAAAGAATAACCAACCACTTCGTCTTAAAGCCTTTGACGCTTGTTTCTTCCAGGGAACTCCATGAGCAGTTTGCTTATACAGTGAAAATGCCATTGCTACGCCTGCAATAAACATAAATCCAGGCTGTATCAAATCCCAAAAATGTAACCCATGCCAGGGATAATGAGTAAACTGGATTGCAACTGAATGGATGAAAGAACCAGGTTCTGCCATGCTAACCCAATGTTCGTACAACCCTGTCGAGTCTATCATTAATAAAATCATAATGAGCCCTCTGTAAAAATCTAATGAAGCAAGTCTGACTCCTTTAGCAGAAACTTGAGCAAGTTGAGTTTTATTGGCAGAAGCAATAAGTCCTGAAAATGAAGTATCAACTCCTGAGTTTTTTGATGGATCAATTTTATCTGATGAATGCATTTGCGTAAAATATTTTGAGTTTGAATTATAAGAAATCTCCACGTTTAAAATGAAGATGCTGCTAAAAAGTGTTATTTATTTTTTGGGATTAAATTTTCAAAAAACTTCCAATTCAAATAAGATTTCTCTTGCCCAAAAACAATTGTCACTGATATAAAATTATGCCTCAACATTCCCATTCCCAAAACGATTAATTATTTAACATGAAGTAACAATGCTTTTGAATTATTTATCCCAACTAAAATTTGTACTTTGTCTTTATCCTTTACCGTAGCAATGCTACGAACATTTCCTCTTATATTCAATCCGCTTTTAAATTGAGGCACATACGAAAAATTACCTTTCCCATCACCTAATAACAATACACCATGATTGGCAGAATAGCGGCCAAACTTTATCCTCGTCCATGTATTATTGCCGCACAATAACAGATCCTTCTTCCCATCGTGATTAGCATCAATTGAGGTGATGCCATATATCGGTGAGTATTGTGCTTCCAATGGTAATTTATGCATCAAAAAACCCTTGTTTCCCTGGTTTTCGAGATAAATAGTTTGCATTGTTTCTGCTTTTAAAACTGTAGCGCTTTTAAGTTCCTCATTTGTAAACAAATCATGAATAGTAGCAGTGGCGTAATCTTTATATTCCGGGAATTTTTTCTTTAGCGAAGGAAGTTGATCTGTTAGATCATCAAGTGAGGCTGCAGGGTATGAGACTCCATCAACATAATAACAAAGTATAGGATCAATAGAGCCATTGTTGTCAAAGTCTTTAAAATACATTGTCATTGGCTCTTTATCAGTGCAATGAAACTGTGTGTTTAAGCCATAATTCCCTATGACAAGGTCTTCATCTCCATCTCCATCCATATCTTCTGCATAGATACGATTCCACCATCCATTGCTGGGAAATTTTATATAATCAGCCGAAGCGTCAACCAATTTTCCATTATGATTAATGAAAACTTTTATCGGCATCCATTCGCCTACTATTATCAAATCTGGTTTCCCATCTTTATTGATATCTATCCAAACTGCATCGGTTACCATTCCAATATTTTGCAAGACAGGTGCAACGCTTGCAGTAGCATCAATAAAATTTCCTTTACCATCATTTAATAAAATCTTACTTTCAGGTGATACAGGATATTTGCCAGGCACTACACGGCCACCCACAAATAAATCTATCTTACCATCGCCATTAATATCTGCCGCTTTTACGCAACCAGTGCTAATGGACATTTTAGGTATCGCGTTTTCTTTTTTTGTAAAATTTCCTTTGCCATCATTAATATATAACCTGCCTTGCAAGGCCGGATCATTCTCCTTAAATTCATAACCACCACCTCCCACATACAAATCCATGTCTCCGTCGCCATCCGCATCAAAAAACTCAGCGGCTACATCCTCACTTGCAGTATCTTTTATAAATGCAGGCTCTGCTTTCTTAGTAAATGTTCCATTTGCATTTTGAATAAATATTTGAGATGGTTGTCCTTTCGCTCCACCGAAAAAAATATCATCCAATCCATCTTTATTTACATCTGCAACAGCAATACAAGGCCCCTGCCGTGAAAGATAATTTGGCAACAATGATTGAACTGTAAAGTCATCGAACTTATTTTCCACATGAACCATATTATTTAAGGTATCAGTTGAAAAATATTGTTCATTTCTATGTATAGTAGTATCATAATGCCATTTCTCATGTGCGTCAGTTATTTTCAATGTCAGTAATTGATTTGGTTTTACATTTCGTAAGATTTGCATATTGTCATTGGGCCAAATGATTAATAAAGAATCTATAACTGTATGTTTACCAACTCCAAAATTCAATACAGGATCTACAGATGATTGAAAACCGCGGACAGGAAACTCCTCTTGGTAGAATTGTTGCTTCCCGCAGTATAATTTCACTTTAGAACCAATGCCACCGGTATTTTTTGAATCTCCTATTAATCTTATTTTCAGGTAATTATTTTTCAATAAAGTTCTGCTGTTGTTTTTATAAATGCCAGCCAGGCCATTAGTGTTATTTACAACCAGGTCCAGCGCTCCATCATTATCTAAATCAGCATAAGCGGTGCCCGATGAAACCGTTTTTTGGTCAAAGCCCCATTCATTCGATCGGTTTGTAAACGTCTGATCCCCGTTATTCTGAAAAATATAATCAGCTGTTTCATCGGTTGGCATTTTATCAATATAATCTTTATCAGAAGTTGCCTGTCCTCCTCCTTGTTTAGCTTGTAAAACACTATTCATAGTGGACTTCAAAAAATCCATGTTGGTATAATCTTTTACATAACCGTTGCTTATAAAAAGGTCTTTATTTCCATCATTATCGAAATCACTAAACAGTGCACTCCAACTCCAGCCGGTATTGGATACTCCTGCAAGTTGGCCAATCTCGCTAAAAGTCCCATCGCCATTATTCTTTTGCAACATATTACGGCTGTATTGGTAATAAAATCCCTGATCAAAGAGGTATTGAAATTTATCAAAATTTTCTGATCCATTATGCATCTTTTGACCTTTATTACTTCCAGGTAACATGTCTAAAGTCATCAGGTCAACCAATCCGTCATTATTATAATCCGCCGCATCACAACCCATGGAAGCCAAAGGAACTTCATCCATTTGTTTTGATAATTGCTCACTGAAAGTGCCATTGCGGTTATTAATAAATAAATAATCAGGCTCACTAAAATCATTTGTTACATAAATATCCGGCCATCCGTCATTATTGAAATCCGTAACCGAGACGCCCAATCCAAACGTAAAAACATTGGAGGTAATTCCAGCCTCTTTGCTCACATCTGTAAAATGCCCATTATCATTACGGTATAATTTATCGGCAAAATCAGGATTGCGTTGATTACGTAGCTCCGGATTATTTTGCGCACCGGTTGTATATTGCTTTAAGGAGTGATTGGTGATAAAGCAATCCAAATCGCCATCTTTATCATAATCAAAAAAAGCAGCTTGTGTTGAATAGCCCACATCCGCCAAACCATATTTTTCTGCTTCTTCTGTGAATGTCAAATCCCCGTTATTTATGAATAATAAATTTTTACGCATTTCATTCCTGCCATCTGCGGAGCGGCAAATGTAAATGTCTAATTTACCATCACCATTTATATCAACCATTGTTGCACCAGTACACCAGCCCTGGTATTTTGCGATTCCGCTTTTTTCGGTAATATCTTCAAATTTAAAATTGCCTTTATTTAAAAACAACCTGTTTCTGACCATATTGCCTGTGAATAAAATATCGGGTAAACCATCATTATTGATATCTCCAATAGCTACGCCTCCACCATTATAGAAATAGGTATAGTTTAAAACATTCAATGGCCCGTCCTCAAAAATAGTATTCTTGAAATTGATCCCAGTCCTTCCTTCATCGAGACTTGTAAATAAGTGAGAAGTATTATCACGACAACCAAAAAAAAGGCTGATTAAAATAAAGATGTAAATATTTCTAAAAAAAGTCGACATATCAAATTTCATTTTTCAAAACATCATGACCCAAAACTAAAGATTCCATTTTTTTACAAATGGAATCTTTTAGAAATAATTATAGCATAATGAAATTAATTTTTATCCCACCAAAGCGGTGTGGTTACTTTATCGGGGCCATTTAGTAATGGCACGGCTGCCTCAACCGCTGCTCCGTTAGTTTGTTGTTCAGACAAAAGGAATGGAATTCTTCTTATCCATTGCGTTGATGTATTTGTAATGTCCGGATTATCGGAATTAACAACCGGATATAATTTTAGTACGTGGCTGCGTCTATAGTCTGCCCAGGCTTCCATACCGTCAGGATAGAGAGCCAACCACTTTTGAGTTGCAATTTGCTCTAGCTGAATTGCCATGTTAGAAGCATCAAACTTAACTGGGATATTTGTCATTGCCGGAGAATTTAATCCATCACCCGGAGGAATAGGAGTGTTTGTACTATTTATATACGCAGTTTGCACTGCGGGATTAGTAACATTCCATTGAATTAATGAATTAGTGATTCCCTGATCATACAAATCTTTAGCGGTACCTCCCATATTCCAGCCAAGCAGGGCACCTTCGGCACGGTTGAAATAAGATTCTGCTACAACCATCACGTTTTGGGCAGTTGCGATAGAATTAGCATCACCTAAAACATTGCCGTTTTTATCAACAACATTGGTAGATGACCAGCGCTTACCCACATGAGAATTGTTGGCTGCCTGGTTGGGGGCATCACCCAATTGAGCCACAGAAAGACCGTTACGTATACCAGAGTACAAGCCGGTATTTAATGCGGGTAAAAAATACTGAGGTAACCTTGGGTCCTGGTATCCTTTAAGAACTGAGGCCATAGATGCACTCATCCGGAATTCATTCCAGTCAGACATAGACTGAAGCCCATTACCGTCCGGTCCACCCTTAGCACTTCTTTGTACAAATGCGTCATCTCCAGATGTCTGGGCTGATGGGTCTGTTATAGGAACACTGGTTGTCATAACTCCATCAGCAACCGCCGCTTCAGCTACTGTCTTTGCAGTTGCAGGATCTACTTTAGATATCCTGATTGCAATACGAAGCAAAAGTGAATTGGCAAATTTGAGCCACCGGTCAACATCGCCTCCGTAAACCAGGTCATAAGAACCAAAATGGTTTTCTCCGACATGTGCACGTAAAGTGGTCACGGCTGATTTCAGTCTGCTGATAAAATCGTAATAAATTTTATCCTGAGGATCGTAAGCAACACTGTTTCCAGGTACACCAGCAGAGAAATAAGGAATGGGTCCCCAATAATCAGTTACACGCTGAAAAGTATATACCCACCATACATTGGCCATAGCATATTCAGCAGAAGTAGAATCAGTAGATGCAAAAATAGATTGCAACTGAGGCATAACGGTTGTGTACATTGGGTTAAACGCAGCGCCAACCCAATCCTGCCTAATTACTAACCGGTCTGAAGGAAAATAAGTAGCCTCACATGCAAAATACTGGCAATATTGATCTGAGAAAAGATTCTCTGCAATTTGGTAGTTCCAATAGGAACCGGGTGCGGTAGATTCGGCCTGTGAAAAAAGAAACGGCAAATCTGCGGCCCCAAGCGTGGCAATACTATTCTTATCTACATTGATGCTATCATATTTTTTGGTACAGGATCCTACAATAACGATTCCTGAGATCAGCGTCAGGATATAAAATAGATTTTTAATTGAAAGCTTTTTTATATGTTTCATACTTTAGAATATTTTAATGATTAGAATGTAAGTTGCAGATTAATTCCGTAGCTGCGTGTCGCAGGTAATGTTCCATAAGAAATACCCTGGAAATTGCCATTGCCCAAGCTCATGTCCGGATCAAATGTCATCTTGCGTGTGCCTATACCTGGTATATCCAAAATTGATTTGCCACGATATATCCACAAGACATTTCTGGCTACTGCTGATATTCTCGCTGCTTTAATGAACAATTTAGTGTGTAAAGGTATTTCATATCCTAGCGAAAGTTCTCTAACTCTGAAATTTGTAGCATCATAAGTAAAGAATTCAGCAGTTCCATAACGTTGGGTGGAAACAGTTTGCCAGAATTGTTGCGCATTTATTGTAGCTCCTACGGGTGCTCCATTTGCATCAACTCCTTTCAGATCTAGTCCCCCTTCGCGATATTTAGCTGTGACTTCGGGAATACCACTGAAAGCAAGATTCATTTCCGTTCCATCTACCATCACCCCGCCAATACGTCCATCTGTCAATATTCTTAAAGAAAATGCCTTATACCTGAAAGTGTTTGTTAAACCCAAATTTTCTTTAGGATTAAAATTACCAATTAAGCCCTGGCCAAGCCCAATACCATTAGAAGTTACAGGCCTTCCGAGGCTATCTACTTCATGCTGGCCTTTCGCGTTTTTAACCCATTGAAAACCCACCATGTCTCCGTAGCTTCCGCCTTCCTTAACTTGCGGTGTAGCAGAGCGGCCAAAACTACCGCTTAAATAAACAACTTTAAGATCAGGACTTAATCTGATCACCTTGTTACGGTTAAGAGCAAAATTTAAAGCAATATCCCAATTGAAATCTTGTTTCCTAACAGGTGTTGCGTTTAATACCAATTCAAATCCCTGGTTCTGTATATTTCCTGCATTGATATATTTTGTGCTATATCCGGTAGCGGTAGGCAATGGGATATTCAACAACTGGTTAAAAGAATTACTCTTGTAATATGTTGCTGTGAAGCCGAGACGATCATTTAAAAACCTCGCCTCAATACTAGCCTCCAGGCTTTTTACAATTTCTGGCTTTAAACCGGGAAATGGAAGTGTAGTACTACGACTTAAAAATCCATTGCCTGCTCCTTGGCTATAACCATAGCTACTGGTGAGCAAACCAAATTGACCGCCGTTACCCACTTCGGCATAGCTTAAACTTGCCTTTAAAAAAGAAATGCTTTTAGGCATTGATGCTATCAAATCCGACAATACTGCTGACCCTCCTACTGAATAATACTGATAAGAATAAGGGGAACCAAGACGTGAATCCCAATCGTTACGAAGACTTGCATCTAAAAAAATTGCATCTTTATAAGAGATGTTTGCCTGACCAAAGACAGCCTGCGTTTGAACTTCATCACCATAAGAATAAATAGAGGGATTCGCAGCATAATTTAAACTGAATTTATTAGTCACTGTCAAACCATCAGCAGTATTTGTTAGTTGGTCCGATTTAGAATCCTGGAAAATAGCTCCTGCAAGATAATTTATTTTCAAATCGTTTGTAATGTTATTGTTACCTTCAAATATTCCGTCAAACCATTTTTGGGTTGTTTCAATATTTTGCTGTTGATAATATCCTCCTGTATGTGCCCAAAGCGTTGTACCCTGGGAATACTGGGAGGTGAGCTTATCAAACGTCTTGTCTATATTAGCTCTACCGGTAAAGCTCAACCAGTTTGTTAACATATACTTGGCTGATACAAATCCCATAATCCTGTTCCTGGTTTGATTTAAAGCTGTGTTATAAATCATCCAATAAGGGTCCTGATAAATACCTGTATTCGTTGAGGGATAATTAGCATAAGGAGTTGGTACGCCTACATTATTTATAAATTGGTATTGTCTGGCATCTGCATCACTCAGATTTCTCGGAATACTGTAAATATCAATCGTTGGAGAATTCTCTTCACCCGTGCGTGGTTTATTTTTAATTTCCTCGTTGATGTAAGTAACCTTTGCATCAGTCGAGAATTTTTTGCTTATCTGGTTTGTAAGCCGAAGATCAACTGTATGACTAATAAGGTTATTACGTGGTACTATACCCTGGATATCTTTATTAGTGTATGATAAATAAGTCTGGGCTTTGTCTGATCCACCCGAGACACTGATTGAATTATTTAAGCTGAGGCCTGTCCTAAAAAAATCCTTTATATTGTCAGGCTGTGGCGAGTAACGGGCGGGATTTCCAAGAAAATTAGTAAAATCCTGACCAGTCATTTTAGGTCCCCAACTTGCCCCGGCTGATGAATCAATGTTACCGCCACTTCCCTGACCATAGATGTTTTGTACCTTTGGTAAGGCAAAGGTTGATTCTAAAACGGCGCCTGAGTTAATACTAACACTCATTTTATCCTTACTTCCTTTTTTAGTGGTAATCACAATTACACCGTTCCCTGCCTGGCTGCCATATAATGCAGCAGCGGAGGCTCCTCTTAAAACGGTGACAGAAGCGATGTCATCGGGATTTATATTTGACGCTCCATCGGTTCCCTGTATGGAACCGAAATCACTTCCTGCAGCACTATAGGTGCTGTTATCAATAGGGACACCATCTACAACAATCAAGGCATTGTTTGATCCCTGAATAGAACGGTTACCTCTTAATACAATCCTTGCGCCACTTCCCGGTCCACCGGAGCCTTGTGTAATTACAGCATTTGCAATCTTCCCGGTTAATGAATTCAACACATTATTCGCATCCCTTACACCGGTAAGTTCGGCCGGCTTAACAGATTGCGTGGCATAAACCAGTGTTCTGCTTTGACGGGTTATACCTAAAGCTGTCACTACTATTTCACTTAACCCCGTATTATCTTTTAAAAGATTTATCTCAACGTTCGTTTCATTTTCGCCAACAGAACGTTCAGATTTTGCATATCCGATGGAGCTGACAACTAAAGTAACTTTTCCTTCGGGTGCGTTCAGAGTAAAGGCTCCATCCGGGCCACTTGCTGTACCGGTTGTTTTGCCTTTAATTACAATAGAGGCGCCGGCTAAGGGGCCATCGGCTGATATAACTTTCCCTTTAATTACCCTGTTTTGAGCTTTTAGTAATGTCCCCAGGAACAGTAAAGGAATCAGCAGCAGCAATTTTTGCATTGTTTTTCCCATATACATTAATGTTTAGAAATGATAAAAGATTAAAAATGTTTAAAAATAAAAAAATTAATATAAAAATCTTTGAGACTCTCTCTGGAATTATCAGTTATGGATAAAAAACCAATTTTGGTGAAACCATAGTAATACATTCTTTTTGAAAAAACTTTTTAAATCAATGTTATGCTATGCTACCAAGTACAAATTATTAACACATTTGCTAACCACAGTTATCCACCTGTTTTAATAAATAATCAAATAAATTCCTTTATTTAGCAAAATCTTCTATTTCCTTTAACCATTTGTTATATTAAATATAGACAACATTTTTTGAAAAACGCTGCATCAAAAAATAAAAAAACCAAAAATGTTTGTACGCAATCGTTTGATTTTCTCATGCAATCGTTTGCGCTATTTTGGAACTTTTTTACTGAAAATTTTAGGCAACCGTTTGCATTAATGCAAAATTTTTTTGCAAAGAATCAAATAATCACTCTGAAAGGATTGATAAGTTGATTAAAAATTTACAACTTCATATCTTATGCCCCTTAAAAAAATATTGAAAATTAAGTTATGATAAAAAGGCCTGTCAGTGCCTTCTTACAATTTGAATAACTTTAGTCCGCCCCCCAGGAACTATTATATATACATTGTTCTTCTGAACTTTTAAAGAATGTTGGCTAATCATTTCATTGGCGGAAAATTTCTGTAAACCTAATGCCAGCAAATCAAATGAAACGGTACAGTCTGCATCCTTTTTGCCGTTATTTCGTATTGTAAAAAATAATTTGTCACCCTCACCAAACCTTTCAGTTCTTATGGCATTCGCGGTAGTGGTAGCATTGGTTACAGGCTGCCATCCTGCTTGTGATAGTTGCTTTACAATAGGAATATATTTTTTAAAAAAGGGGCGCCCCCTCTCCACTTTAATGCTATCCTGCCAATATGGATCACTTGAAGCATCTTCGCTAAAAAAAGATGGGAAAAAATCATAGGCCAGTAATTTTTCAAAATAAACTTCATATCCTTTGTATGGGAACCTGGTAAATGCTGTATCATTCAATCCTTCGTTCAAAAGAAACACAATAGGTTTCTGGTATGAGATAACCCTTTTAAAATCCAGCGCGCGGGTATCATGATCCCCTGATGAATACCAACTCAATTCTGCACCAAACAGATCCAGGTTTGCTGCCGCAAAAGGATTCCATGCGTGACCATTTCCCATAACCAGTTTCCCTTGGGAATGCATTTCTTCAGCTATTTTTTTCATCATTTCAAATTCTGAAGTAAAATTCCAGATTGCCGGTTTAGCTACATCCTTTGAAAAAGTCAATGGATAGTTTGTATATTTAAAATGCTCTCCCCGGTAATTCAGGTCATTATGCCAATTCCACTCCATAGAATCAAAATAAATTCCATCAACATTCAATTTTGTTGCCGGGTTTATTTCATCTTTCAAAATATCCCGGTACCGGCTTTCTCCCAAAATATCCGGATTACAATTAGTAGTAATACTCACTGCCCAGCCTGATTTAAACCAGGGCGTTTTCAATCGCCGGACCTGCCAAAGACCGTTCTTATCTTCAGTGGCGCTGATATCAAGGAATTCTTTTTGTGATTTTGGAACAATTCCTGAAGATACAAGCGTCTTATAATCAATTGCGCTTGATTGGATTGGCAATTGAATATCCCAGGGTTCAGTATATTGAAAACTTAAAACCCCGGTTTCTTTGTCTGATGTGATTGTAGGCACCTTCCGTCCGTTTTTTTGATCAGTACTTCTCCACGAAGTCTCATGATAAGCAAATCCAAAATCTTTCCAATTACGGATCTTCCTAAGTGGTGTAAAAGGAAGCCAGATCCCTTCCCTTGTAACTCTCTTTTTAAACGATCCGGGATAAATAGAATAATATCGTTTCAAAGCAGCCCGCATACCCCAACCGGCATCAAATGTAAACCTGCACAACTTAAAAAAACTACGATTCGGGAATTTATCGGTAAGTGGACTTGTAGCTACATCAAACTCAGCAACTAATCCGTGTTTATCTGCTTTCAGCCGATAGACAATCGGAACAGATAAATCAATTCCCAACCCTTTCCCCTTACCATCAATGCTTATTGCACATAGTGGATAATAAGACATCTTTCCCCGGCCTACTGCATCCCCGTATCCTCCATCCCGCAATATCTTTCCATTTAACGCTCCATCCGGAGGTAAAACGGTGTTGGCCGGCACAAGATCAGAATAAATTGAATCAGGTTTCATAGTGTACGACCTGTCAAGCCCGGAGTACCATTTCCAATGCGTTCCATTCACAGGAAAGATGATCCTAAGAGTAAGAGCCGATGTTCCCGTATCAAGATATTCCAGTTCTCCATTTATTTCCGTATAATCACTCCTTTTAATTTCTTGCACCATTACCTGGTAAAATTTATTGCGATAGGTAGTGAGTTTGATATTGCCTGAAACATTCTTATAATACACCGGCATCTCTGTTACCTGGTCTATAGAATCGCCGGCTTTTATATACTGAACACGAATAGATTCTGAATTTAGCTCAGAACTGTGAACTTCTTGTTGAGCCAGACCAGTTATAGACAATACAAGAAAAGCTATTATTTCTAATCCGTAAGGGATTAATTTTGATCTTCTCATTTATCGTTTACTAAGTTTAAAAGAATTAAGTTTCTTACTGAGACAGCCAAAATTTTAAAAATGATTCAAATAAATAATCGAAATTAAATTTATTATTTTATTTAACTTATTTTCTGCTCAATTACGAATAGTAAGATGACAGTATTTTTTGAGATATGCTGCATCTAAACAATGGCAAACTTAAAATATTTTCCAGGTAGATGTTCGAACCAAATAAGAACATTTTATCGTAATTTGTGAACTATACTGCTATTATGGATAATAAAATAACCACTCTCAAAGAAATTGCCAGACGGTTGAATTTTTCTATTTCAACCGTATCGAGAGCTTTACACAATCATCCAAGTATAGGGCTGCGCACAACCGAGCAGGTCAAAAAACTGGCCAAAGAATTAAACTATGAACCTAATCAAACTGCATTACGTTTTAAACAACAAAAAACGAATACACTCGGTGTTATTTTGCCCAACCTTAAGGAAGAATTTTTTTCGCAGGCTATTAACGGAATAGAAGACATAGCAAAGAAGAACAACTACAGTGTACTTATCGGCCAGTCGCACGATGATGTGGAACGTGAGAAACAAATCATCACTGCAATGAAAAACCAACATGTAGATGGTCTGATAGTTTCTATTTCAAAGCACACCAAAAACTATGACCACCTCATTGGCATGAAGAAATATAATATTCCCATAGTTTTCTTTGATCGTGTACCTGACCTGCCTGACGTTCATAAAGTTTCATCGGATATATTCGCAGGCACAAGACTAGCGATTGAATTCCTGATTAAAAATGGCCACAAAAGAATTGGCGTAATCAATGGCCCTGCAGAAATGAAATCCTGTATGGAACGGACCAATGCTTATATGGATGTACTGCAAAAGAAAAAAATAAAGATTGATATGTCGCTTTTAGCAACTACCGATCTTACGCAGGAAAAAACTTATGAAGCGATGGATCAATTGCTGAAATTAAAACAACGACCTACAGCAATCGTTACCATTAATGATTATGTGGCCTTAGACGCCATTCAATACGCCAGGAAATTAAAATTAAAAATAAACAAGGATATCTGTTTTGTGAGTTATGCCAATCTGCCTATTACCAATTACCTGGAATTCCCGCCATTAGCTTCGGTAGAACAATTCCCTTATCTACAGGCACAAAAAGCAACAGAAATATTATTTGATCTTTTTGAGAAACAAAAAAAACATTCTGTAGAAAATAATTACCGGAATATTGTTATTGAAGGCCGGTTAGTGATTAATCAAAAATAAAAGTACAAGAGGATTTCATGATCTTTCCCATTCAAAACGGAGAATAGTAATCCTCAATATTTGCCTGTTTACTGCAATAGTTCTTTAAAAATGATTGCTTAAATCATAATCATCTATCCTCTTGTGCTATTTATCAGACAAAGATCGTCATCAGTTTTTGTCTTGTTTTATTTGTCAAACGGGAACCAACAGACAAATAAAACAAACGATTGCGTACCCATAATTAACTTTAGTACATTAAGTTTGTTTAATAATACTTTATAATGACACCTGAAGATGAAATTCTTGCAGCTTACGATTTAGAGATAAACAACCTGCAGGTAGAACCTATAAATACCGGGCTTATCAACTCTACCTGGTTTGTAAAAAATTCGCACCAATCTTTTATTTTACAAAAAGTAAACGATAATGTATTTAAAAATCCTGAAGCAATTGCTTCTAATGTGAGATTGATTGCAGACTATTTAGGAAGGCATAATCCCGGCTACTTATTTGCATCACCCATACAAACAAAAAGCCATGAGGAAATGAAGTATATAAAGGATTACGGCTACTACAGGCTTATTCCTTTTGTTGAAAATTCACAT
This sequence comes from Hanamia sp., assembly GCA_035693085.1. Classification (GTDB taxonomy): domain Bacteria; phylum Bacteroidota; class Bacteroidia; order Chitinophagales; family Chitinophagaceae; genus Ginsengibacter. The sequence continues at coordinate 14,283 of DASSHD010000756.1, forward strand.
ACGATCACAACTGTAGGAAAACCGGAACAGGCTTTCGAAGCAGCAAGAAAATTTGGAGAATTTACTAAATTGTTATCCGCTTTCCCTGTAGAAAAATTACAAATTACATTACCTGATTTTCATAATCTTACTCTCAGGTATCAACAGTTTTTAGAGGCACTGGAAAATGGAAATAAAACGCGAATAGGTGAATCAGGAGAAATGATTGAATTCATAAAAAATAATAAAAATATTGTAGATATTTATGAGGAAATTTTACACAATCCTTCTTTCAAATTGCGTGTAACCCATCACGATACCAAAATAAGCAACGTGCTTTTTGATACCAATAATAAAGGATTGTGTGTGATAGACCTGGATACCGTAATGCCGGGATATTTTATAAGCGATGTGGGCGACATGATGCGCACTTATCTTTCCCCGGCAAATGAAGAAGAAAAAGATTTTTCTAAAATAGAAATAAGGGAAGAATATTTCAAATCCATCTGGGAAGGATATATGAGCGAAATGAAAGACGAATTAAACCGTGAGGAAAGA
>DASSHD010000757.1:0-2784 GCA_035693085.1 Hanamia sp.
TGTTTTTTAGTGCTTAAATAATTTTCGTCTTTGTCCCTATTAAGGGGACAAATAATATTTAAATATAAACATACTTTCGATGCACCAAACGCAGACAAAAAAAATATGTTTCAATTTATACATTCCCGTCAATATTTTACAAAACACAACATGATTTTTTTTGCTGTCCAAAATTTCGTTGTAGCGGGTCTGTCATTGGCATTATATACCTTTATTGTTCGCCATGAGAATTCAACTTCATTTATCCGTTACTTTACCATTTTTATTATTTTTATTATACCTATCGTAACTAACCTTTATATTTTAAATAAAATTTATAAAGGAGAAAAGGTCTATCTGTCAAATGTTGAACTAAAAGCGCTGCGCTCACAAATGAACCCTCATTTTATTTTTAATTCTCTCAACTCTATCGCAGACTACCTGGCTAAAAATAATACAAAAACTGCTGACGAATATCTTGTGAAATTTGCTCAACTGATGCGGCTGATGCTGGAAAATTCTGAGAGAAAAGAATTGCCGCTATCACAAGACCTTAAAGTATTGGAACTATATCTTCAACTGGAATCATTACGTCTCAATATTAATTTTAATTTTGAAATAAAAATAGATGAAGACATAGATATAGAAAACACATTAATTCCGCCACTTATTTTACAACCTTTTGTTGAAAATAGTATCTGGCATGGCCTTGCTTCCAAAGAAGGCGATGGGCAAATTTTAATCCAGATAAAGAAAGAGGGTAAGATGATCAGGTGTATTATTGAAGATAATGGCGTAGGCAGAAAAAATGCTGAGGAGAATTTGCAGGCAAATAAAAATAAAAATTCTCTGGGTATGAAAATTACTAAAACAAGAATTGATATTATAAATACCCTAAAAAATTCGAACGCGGCTGTGAATATTTTAGACCTGTCCGAAGGAATGAGAGCAGAGGTTACATTACCGCTTGAACTAAGTTTTTAATAAATGATAAACGCAGTTATTATAGATGATGAGCAACATTGTATTGATAGATTGAAAGATCTTTTGATTCAAAATCAAGCTTTATCTGTTCAACTAAAAGGTGCCGCCCGAACAGTAAACGAAGGAATAAAGCAGATTTCTGTTTTGCAACCGGATCTTGTTTTTCTTGATGTTCAGATTGGAGATAAAACAGGATTTGATCTTTTAAGAGATTAAATAAAATCAACTTTGAAGTTATCTTTACTACTGCTTATGAAAAATACGCCATCCAGGCTATTAAGTTCAGTGCGTTGGATTATTTATTAAAACCCATTGATAAAGAAGACCTGAATATGGCAATAGCGAAATTGACTAATGAGATTTCAAAAAAGGCAACTGCCGCCAAATTGAATCATCTGCTTGAGAATCTTGAACGAAAAAACGGCGCTTCTAAAAAGCTGATCGTACCTACTATCAACGGCTTTGAGTTTCTGGAAGTGCCAGACATTATTCGCTGTGAGAGTCATATTAATTACACCACTATCTTTTTAAAAGAAAATAAAAAACTGTTGGTGGCTAAAACTTTAAAAGAATTTGAAGAGATGCTTGCAGAATATCATTTCTTTAGAATACACAATTCTCACCTGATAAATCTGTCGTCTGTAAAGAGCTACCACAAAGGCAAGGGCGGCTCGGTAACATTATCAGACGGCACAGAAATTGAAGTTTCTACAAGACGAAAGGATGATTTTATAAAGCATTTATCACAATTTTAATTTGCTTTAAACTGCCCATTTTTACAGTAAACGAACAATTTCTTCCGAACCCTATTTAAGAGAATTCCCGGAACTGAAATCTCATCATAGTTTAAACCCAATAGAAGCTACAATATTCCCTGCATTATTTTTTAGATAAGCCGGTACATTAGGTTTGTCTTCCAGGCGGTAAGGATAGTTAATATCTTTGTTGGTTGAATACACATAAGTAAGATCAATAAACATTCCTCTGTTTCTGTATCCTATGCCCCCGCTTATTTTTATGAGATCAGCGCTCTCGTTTTGATAAGGATTACCATAATAAGCACCGCCTAACCGAAACATAACTGTATTGAACTTTAACTCTCCTCCTAACCGCACATTTATTGCATTTTTATACAAATTATCAATGACCTTATTCAGAGAACGATAATAATCTTCTGCAGAAGCATCATTATTTACATCGCGAAATGAGGCGTTCTTATAATTTACATATTCTATGTCGGCAGAAACAAAGCCGCGCTGGCTTTGTACATTTTCAACCTCTCGGAATATATATGCCCCACTCAATATGGCTCTCCAGGGAGTACTGAAACTGTATTTTGATTCAAGCTGCTGACCATTGTTAAGGTCAGTAGAACTCTGGTGTTTAACTCCTGCGCCTCCATAACCTTCCAGATCGGTGGTTATTTCAGCATTGTAATCATCTGTAAGCTGATAATAGGTTGGTGTATGAAATGCAAGCCCAAGACTTACATCTGTTACAGGTTTAAAGATGACTCCGAACTTTCCTCCTACTCCAATACCTTTTGTTTGTAAAGTTTCATTGGCAATAAAATAATTAAAATTATTATTGGGATCTCCTGAAGCATCACTCTCTTTATAAGAAGCATTCCTGTTGTATTGTAAAAAAGGAAACGAAAGTGTTGCTCCAAAATACCATTTGTCTTTCAGATTCAATCCCGCGCCAATAGAAGCATCGGTGATTCCACCTGAAGTATTGATGGTGTTTTCCTGAATAAGGCCTGTCGCAGGATCAGCCTGAGTTCTGTAACCACCTATAGAACCGTCAGCATTTTGAAGCGTA
>DASSHD010000758.1:0-5245 GCA_035693085.1 Hanamia sp.
AAGAAATAAAAAAGAGACAGAACAACTCGGGATTCACATCGGCGCTGTGGTAACTTATACTGAAGGTTTTGATGAACTGGCTTATGGCAATATAATTGGCAGGGCATTTGATAATCGAATCGGAGGTTTTATGATTGCCGAGGTAGCAAGATTATTAAAAGAAAATAAAAAGTCAATCCCTTATTCTTTGTACGTAGTAAACGCAGTTCAGGAAGAAATAGGATTGAGGGGAGCAGAAATGATAGCAAGAAGAATAAAACCGGACGCTGCTATTATTACAGATGTAACACATGACACCACTACACCGATGATCAATAAAAATGTTCAGGGAGACTGTTCATGCGGCAAAGGGCCTTCATTGACTTATGGCCCGGCTGTACACAATAAATTGCTTGCATTGATACAAGGTACAGCAACAAAAAATAAGATCCCTTTTCAATTAGCTGCTGTAAGTCGCAGCACCGGCACTGATACTGATTCGTTCGCTTATGCCAATGACGGTTGCCCTTCAGCTTTAATTTCAATCCCATTGCGCTATATGCATACAACTGTAGAGATGCTTCATAAAGATGATGTAGAAAACACGATAAGGCTTATTTATGAAAGTGTTCTGGCATTGACTCCTAAAACAAATTTGAGTTACTTTTGATAAATAAAAATATATTACTATGGAATTGATAAGAGAGATTGTTGTTCCCGAAAACAATAAAATAGAATTGACTGTTCCTGATAATTTTATAGGAAAGAGAATAGAAGTTTTTGCATTTGAAATGGAAGAAAAGGCCAAGATTCCTAAAAGTTCTAAAAAAAAGACTTTCGATGCAATTAAATTAGATCTCACCGGATTTAAGTTTAACAGAGAAGAAGCTAATGAACGATAAAATATTTTTTGATACTAATGTCATTCTATATTCTTATTCAGATAAACCTGAACCTAAGAAAGAAATTGCTAAAACAATTATCCTTAACTCTGATGGAATAATTAGCACACAGGTAATGCAGGAAATGTGTAATGTCTTAATCAAAAAGTTGAAACAGGATAACTCTTCTGTCTCTAAGACTTTAGCAGAATTAAATAATAATTTTTTTGTTTTTATCAATAATATTAAAACTATAAACAAAGCCTTAGAGGTTCATTTTAAATATCAATTTTCTTATTACGACTCATTAATAATAGCTTCTGCACTTGAAAATAAATGTTCTGTTTTATATTCAGAAGATTTACAACATAGCCAAAAAATCGAAAGCTCACTAACCATTATAAATCCATTTATATAAATGCAAATAAGAAACGACTGGACAAAAGAAGAGATTGCTGAGATATACAATACTCCTTTATTAGAACTAATTTATAAAGCGTCTAACGTTCACCGTGAGTACCAGGCAACCGGTGAGGTACAGGTGTGCACGCTGCTTTCTATTAAGACCGGTGCATGTACAGAAGATTGTTCTTATTGTTCCCAATCTATACGAAACCATACGGGGCTTAAAGTAGAAGCACTGATGAAAAAGGAAGAGGTACTTGCTTCTGCGCAAAAAGCAAAAAATGCCGGTTCTACAAGATTCTGTATGGGGGCAGCATGGCGTGAAGTAAGAGACAACCGCGATTTTGACCGTGTACTTGAAATGGTGAAAGGGGTAAATGAAATGGGGATGGAAGTGTGCTGCACCTTAGGAATGATCACAGAAAGCCAGGCAAAAAAATTGCATGAAGCAGGGCTGTATGCGTATAATCATAATGTAGATACTTCAAGAGAATATTATGGGGAAATAATCACTACCCGCACTTATGATGACCGTCTTAAAACTTTAGGTAATGTTCGCAAAGCCGGTATCAGCGTGTGCAGCGGCGGTATTATTGGTCTTGGAGAAACTTATGAAGACCGTATAGGTATGTTACATACTTTATCTACTTTGCCAGCGCATCCGGGGAGTGTACCTATCAATGCCTTGGTAAGAGTAGAAGGCACTCCGCTCGAAGGGAATCAAAAAGTAGATATCTGGGATATGATAAGAATGATTGCCACCGCAAGAATTATTATGCCAAAAGCAATGGTAAGATTAAGTGCAGGCCGCAATGAAATGACTGTTCCCGAACAGGCGTTATGTTTTATGGCAGGCGCTAATTCTATTTTCTCAGGAGAAAAATTATTAACTACCCCTAACCCTGATTTTGATGAAGATAATGCGATGTTTCAATTGCTGGGATTAAAGCCAAGAGAGTCTTTCAAAGAAGCTGCCACTGCATCAGAAGCCGGTTTTGTAGAAGATGTCTTAATTAGCTGATTAGCTAATCGGCTAATTAACTAATCAAAGATTATGGATAAAGAAATTCCTTTGTACGCCTATCGTTTGATGTGCACTGCCGGTGCAATGGCAAGAACTTATGAAGCCAACCGTTATATTTGTAAATACGTACATTCTACTTCCCGCGGACACGAGGCAATTCAATTAGCTACTGCATTTCAATTATTACCCTGCGATTATGTAAGTCCATATTATCGTGATGAAAGTTTATTGCTCGGACTTGGCTTTACTCCATATACTTTAATGCTTCAATTGCTCGCTAAAGCAGAAGATATATTTACCGGTGGAAGGGAATACTATTCTCATCCTAATTATCGGGGCGATGATAAGCCAACTATCATTCCCCAAAGCAGCGCAACGGGTATGCAGGTAATACCTGCAACAGGGATTGCGCAGGGATTACAATATTTGCGAAAGATTCAATCCACTCACTTTCGGAGAGGGGCTGGTGGTGAGTCTCCAATAGTAATTTGTTCTCTTGGTGATGCAAGTATTACGGAAGGCGAAGTAAGCGAAGCCCTCCAGGTAGCTGTTTTGAAGAAACTTCCTATCATTTATTTGGTCCAGGATAATGACTGGGGAATAAGTGTAACCTCTAATGAAGCTCGTACAATGAATGCATCTGAATTTGCAAAAGGCTTCAAAGGTTTGCAGCGTATAAGCATAGACGGTAGTGATTTTTTCCAGAGCTATGAAGTGATGAAAAATGTGGTTAATGAAGTACGTCAAAATTCAGAGCCATTTTTAGTTCACGCAAAAGTGCCGCTGCTCGGGCATCACACGAGTGGTGTAAGAAAAGAATTTTATCGCTCAGAAGAAGACCTTGCCAAACATGCAAAGGAAGATCCGTTTCCAAAATTGAAGAATCGTTTGCTTAATCTGGAAATAAATGAAAGTGAATTGAAAGAAATTGAAAGAGCCGCTGTTGAAGAAGTTGTGGAGCAATTTGAAAAAGCAAAATTGGCTCCCGAACCCGATCCTTCAAAAGTAGAAGAACACATTTTTGCCCCCACAAAAATTACTGAAGAAAAAGGAGAACGTGATCCAAAAGATAAAGAAAAAGTAGTAATGGTTGATGCCGCATTATTTGCCATTCGGGAAATCATGGAAGATTTTCCTGAAGCTGTTTTGTATGGACAGGATGTAGGACGAAGACTGGGTGGAGTTTTCAGAGAGACAGCAACTTTGGGCGAACAGTTCGGAGATCATCGTGTTTTTAATACTGCGATACAGGAAGCCTACATCATCGGTTCTACCGTAGGTATGAGCGCTACCGGTGTGAAGCCGATTGTAGAAGTTCAGTTTGCCGATTATATATATCCTGGTATCAATCAACTGGCAACCGAAGTTGCAAAAAGTTGTTTTCTTAGCTGTGGAAAATTTCCGGTGCAAACCATTATAAGAGTGCCTATTGGTGCATACAGCGGTGGTGGACCTTATCACAGCGGTAGCATAGAAACTTTATTACTTTCCATCAAAGGAATAAAAATTGCGTATCCTTCTAATGCGGCAGATATGAAGGGATTGATGAAAGCGGCATTTCTCGATCCGAATCCTGTAATAATGCTGGAACATAAAGGACTTTACTGGAGCAAAGTGCCGGGAACGGAAGATGCAAAGCGTGCAGAGCCTTCCCGTGATTATGTATTATTGTTAGGCAAAGGAAATATCATTTTAAAAGCTGATGAAAACAGAGTTAAGAATGGCGAAAGTTGTTGCATCATCACTTATGGCATGGGCGTTTACTGGGCAAAAAATGCCGCGAAGAAATTCCCCTGCCAAATCGAGATTATTGATTTACGAACTTTATTTCCTTTGGATGAAGAATTGATTTTTTCTACAGTAAAAAAACACGGAAAGTGTTTGGTGCTTACAGAAGAGCAACAAAATAATTCTTTCGCAGAAGCGCTTGCAGGAAGGATTTCAAAAGAATGTTTCCGGTTTTTGGATGCTCCTGTTGAAGTGCTGGGCGCCTTAAATCTACCCGCAGTTCCGATGAATATTGGTTTAGAAAATGCAATGTTACCAAATGAAGAAAAGGTGGCGGATGTGATAATTGAATTATTGAATTATTAGCCTCCTGCCATCCAAAGGAAGCTTCAACAAATCTCCTGATGGCGACTTAATTGAAATCATTTAACAGTAAATAAACAAATATTCCCGATTTCTATTTTTTTAGAGAAGGAGAATTATTAAACAAATCTCCTAAGTTTGAAAAAAATAACTAAATGATACAAGAGACTCCACAAACCAAGACTGAAATTCGCTTTTTTGACGGGCACCAGGATCGTTGGAAAAATTTCAAATACGCTTTAAGTGTTTTCTTTGAATTTATAAAAGGTTTCAGAGCATTACATTTTGTAGGACCTTGTGTTACTGTGTTTGGTTCTGCGAGGTTTAAAGAAGACCATCCGTTTTATAAACAGGCAAGAGAACTTTCAGGAGAAATTGCAAAACTCGGATTTACCATTATGACAGGCGGAGGCCCGGGCATTATGGAGGCCGCAAACCGGGGTGCTAAAGATGTCGGTGGCAAAAGTGTAGGCTGTAATATTGTATTGCCGCGTGAACAGAAACCTAATCCTTATGTAGATAAATGGGTGGACATAAAATATTTTTTTCTTCGTAAAATGTTGTTGATGAAATACTCTTATGCTTTTATTGTGATGCCAGGAGGCTTCGGAACTCTTGATGAATTTTTCGGCGCTATTACTTTAATTGAGACCAGGAAGATTGAAATGTTTCCGATTATTATTTTCGACCAGGAATTCTATCAACACATAATTGAGCATACTCAAAAAATGCTGGAAGCGGGAACTATTTCAGCAAATGACCAAAAACTGTATATAGTTACAGACTCTATTCCCGAGGCAATTAACTATATCAGAGAAAAGAGTATCATGGCTTTTGGATTAAAATATATGAAACCTAAAAAACC
>DASSHD010000759.1:0-5740 GCA_035693085.1 Hanamia sp.
GCTTATGGAATTATGAATATGGTTGGTGTGTTTGCAGGAGCTTTTATCACCGATTTGTTAGGCGAATCTTCTGATGCAGGGAATCTTGGAAGAAGTTTTGCCATGCTTGCAGGGATTGTATTGATAGCATTGATTATCCAGCTAAGTTTTCTTCGGCCTAAGGTGAATAATTATGTAGACTAAAAGAGAAATCGGTACTATTTGTTTGTTTACTGGAAAAGAATACGAAAATATACTTTAAGTATATACCTTTGATAAAAATTAATAAATGAAAAATTTATCTTTAAAAATGGACGAAAGTGTTTTCCTTGAAACAGAAAGGATCACAGCTAAGATCAGCAAAAACAGAAATCGTTATATTAATGAAGCCGTAGAGTTTTATAATCTTCTTCAAAAAAGAAAAATCATTTCCCGCCAACTGCAAAAAGAATCAAAAATCGTTCGTGAAGAGTCTATGAAAGTGCTTGCAGAATTCGAAAAATTATATGATGAAAGTTAAGCAATATGAAATATGGATTGCTGATCTAAATCCGCGTTTCGGAACAGAAGCGGGCAAAACCAGGCCCGTTGCTATTGTTCAAACCGACCTGCTTAATAAATTTCATCCATCCACAATCATTTGTCCCATAACTACAAATGTGAAGCCGGAGGCTGGAATCTTAAGGATCTATTTGAGCAAAGGATCTGCTAAACTGAAAGAAGATTGCGACATTATGATTGATCAGATACGTTCCATTGATAACAAACGGTTTTTAAAAAAGATAGGCGAGCTTAATCAGAGGCAAATAGATTTAATTAAGGAAAACCTGGCAATCATTCTTGATCTTTAAACGAACAATTAGATAGCAAAGAAGTGAAACAACAATTTTTATTTTTTATTTTTTTATCTTTTTCTTCCGTTGTTTTTGCCCAAAATCAAAAAATAAAGGTTGCCTGCATTGGAAATTCTGTCACGTATGGTTATCGTTTAGAAGATCCATCAACCGAATCCTATCCCGCGCAGTTGCAAAATATGCTGGGCGATAAATATGAAATAGAAAATTATGGCCATAGTGGCGCTACGCTTTTACGCAAAGGGCACAATCCTTATTACAAAACAAAAGAATTTAGCGAAGCGATTAATTTGATTCCTGATATTGCCATTATTCATTTGGGATTAAATGATACTGATCCGCGCGACTGGAATAATTACAGCAATGATTTCCGTGGCGATTATTCGTGGCTGATAGATACTTTGCGAAAATCAAATCCGGCTATGAAAATCTATATCTGTTTGATGACGCCTATCTTTAATGACCATCCGCGATTTCGTTCGGGCACGCGGGATTGGTATTTGAAAATCCAAAACTTAATTCCCGGTATCGCTAATGTAAATCATACAGGTTTAATTGATTTGCACACACCATTTTATTTTCATCCTAATTTATTTCCTGATGCATTGCATCCGAATAAAGAAGGAGCAACAATTATGGCCAAAACCGTGTATAGCGCTATCACAGGCGATTACGGCGGATTGCAAATGCCCGATGTTTTTGCAAACGATATGGTTTTGCAACGCAATAAGCCGATTCCGATTTTTGGAACAGCTAATGCAAATCAAGAAATAATTGTGTCTTTCAGTAAACACTTGCCCGGCCAAGGCATTTGGACGGGAATAAAAAAAGTAAATTCTGATTCAGATGGAAAATGGGAAGTAATATTTGATGGGTTGCCTGCCGGTGGCCCTTATACTTTAACTGTACAATCAAAAGATAAAAAGCTTGAGTTCAACAATATTTTAATGGGTGATGTATGGTTATGTGCCGGACAATCAAATATGTTATTCAGATTAGATCAATCTTTTGAAGGAAAGACGGCCATTGAAAATTCAACAGATAAAAATATCAGATTGTTTCAATTGAAGGCAATTCAGGAAACTGATAATGTTGCGTGGGATTCTGCCACATTAAAAAAAGTTAACGAACTAAAATATTTTACCGGAAACTGGCAACAATGCAACCCTGAATCCGCATCAACTTTTTCTGCAGTAGGATATTTCTTTGGCAAAAAAATCCAGCAGGAAGAAAATGTTCCAATCGGTTTAATTGAAGTGGCGGTCGGTGGCGCGCCAATTGTATCTTTCATGGACAGGCATACCATGGAGTTTGATCATTACCTTGTAAATGAATTATACGATTGGAGAAAATCTGATTTCATTATGCCGTGGGTTCGTGAACGCGCTGCAAAAAATCTTGAGAATTCTAAAGATCCGCGCCAACGCCATCCTTACGATCCCTGTTATAATTTTGAAGCGGGAATTTCTCAATTTATCAACACGCCTATCAAAGGAATTGTATGGTACCAGGGAGAAAGTGACACACACAATGTGGATTTGTATGCTTATAATTTTAAAGCACTAATTTCAAATTGGAGAAGTTTATGGAAAGAAGGATTGCCATTTTACTTTGTTCAGCTTTCATCTATTGATCGTCCATCGTGGCCATATTTCAGGGATATGCAAAGAAAAATATCTCACGAAATATTTAATGTAGGAATGGCTGTATCAAGTGATTGGGGCGATTTGTTGAATGTGCATCCTACTCACAAACAACCAGTGGGAGAACGTTTGGCATTGTTAGCATTAAAAAATACATACCATAAAAATATGATTGCTCAGGGTCCCGAAGTAATTAAGGTTTTGCAAAATGGCAAAAGAATAGTTATTGATTTTAAGAATGGAATTAAATTACAGACCCGGAATAATGAGAAGTTAATTGGTTTTGAAGTGATGAATGAAAAAGGAGAAATTATTTCGCCAACGGCAGAAATAAAAAATAATGAGGTGGTTTTGTATTTGAATAAAGATGAAAAAATAATTAAAGTGCTGTATGCGTATCAACCTTTTACCAGGGCTAATTTAGAGAATGAGGCAGGTTTGCCTGCGGGTACTTTTGCTATAAATATGAAGTAATTCAGGAAATTTTTTTTGCATAAAATTAATTTCTATTAAGTAACTTAAATGTTACCTTGCATTATGAAGGCAAAAGAAGTAATTAAGCTAATTCAAAAAGATGGTTGGTATTTTGAACGGCAGACCGGAAGTCATAAGATATTCAAACATCCTACAAAAAAAGGAATCGTTGTAGTTCCTGACCATGGAAAGGAAGATATAAAAATTGGCACACTCAATTCAATTTTTAGACAGACCAGTTTAAAATAATTCTTCTGCTTTTAATAAATAATAATTTCTTAAATAAAGAAAAATGAAAACATTACAAGTAATAATTGAGAAAAGCGATGATGGATTATATGGAAGAATCGAAGGCCGCAAAAGCTATTTGCCTGTTACTTTTGGTAATTCCAAAAAAGAAGTGTTACAAAATCTTAAGGAACTGATAAAAGATTATCAGAAACACGAAAAGAACGGTGATGGCTTCTGGCTAAAGTTGGATACAGAAGCATTGCAATTTGAAATAGCTTACGACTTACAGGCGTTTTTTAGTGAGCATGATTTTTTAAATGCATCAGCAATTGCAAGGCATGCTAATATGAATGAGTCGTTAGTGCGCCAGTATGCTACCGGAAAAAAATTTCCATCGGTAGAGCAGGCTAAGAAACTCGAAGATACCATCCGTCATCTTACAAAAGAATTAAACAAAGTCTCATTGTATGCTTGAAGTAACCAATGAAAAGGGGCTTTTTTTATAAAGTAATTTGGCGGTAGATGAAACTAAAAAAAACAAAATGTTATGTACTTTCAAGTAATTTACCAGAGCAAATCTTAAGACTTAGGCGGCCTAACAAATTTCCATATTTTTCATTGGAATAAAGTGAATGAAAAATGTGTAAGGCAATAATTTTATTAAAATAAAAAGTAACAATGAGAAAATATTTATTCCTTTTATGTCTTTTGAGTTTTGAATTTTCATCTTATGGGCAACAGAAAATCCATTGGCATGAACCCGCGTTTGTAGAAGGAATTTGCGTGTTGGACAGTACCAATATCTTCCATCGCCTTCCGATGGAAATGAAAGATAGTGTGCGAAAGCCAGTTTGGGAATTATCACAAAATACTGCAGGAGAATTCATTCATTTTAAAACCTCCGCAACAGCAATTAAAGTTAGATATACATTAGCAAGCAACAGTTTTTCAATGCCACACATGCCTTCAACGGGCGTTAGCGGGTTGGATCTTTTTGCAATAGATATTAACGGCAACTGGAATTGGGCTCCGGGAAGTTATCATTTTGGAGACACCTGTTCCTATACTTTTAAAAATTTATTTCTTGCAAAAAACAATACGTCTGTTGCTGACTTTTTTTTGTATTTGCCTTTATATAATTCAGTGACATGGTTATCAATTGGCATTGATGAAAAAGACTCCTTCGCCTTTGCATCAAAACGTAATGAAGAACCTATAGTTGCTTATGGAACTTCGATTCTTCAGGGCGGCATTGCTTCACGGCCCGGATTAGCCTGGACTAATATTTTACAAAGAAATCTTGACAGAACCGTTATCAATCTTGGTTTTTCAGGAAATGGAAAGTTTGAAGAACCTGTCTTTGATCTCATGTCAAGGGTGGATGCGAAGCTTTATATTCTTGATTGTATGCCGAACCTTACAAGAGGAGTTTCTGCTGAAGAAATAAAAAACAGGATAGTTTATGGTGTAAATAAGTTGCGCGAAAAAAACAAAAAAGTTCCGATTTTATTTACAGAACACGCGGTTGGCTATGCACCATTTTATATGGACACAGCAAGGTTAAATGAATATCATAGGAGTAGCATGGTAATTGAAAGAATCTTTAACGATTTGAAATTATTCGGAGTAAAAAATATTTATTTATTGACAGATAAGGAAATTGGTTTCGATATTAATTCTACAACAGAAGGACTTCATCCCAATGACATCGGTATGATGAAATACGCAATTGCGTATGAGAAAAAAATAAGAGAAATTTTAAATGAACCTGTTGGAAATATTTCAACTGAAATTCCTTTGGAGCAATACCGTGATGGATATGACTGGATAACACGGCATGAAGAGGTGATAGGAAATATTGAAAAAACAAATCCAACGACATTACTAATTGGAAACTCGATTATCAATTATTGGGGCGGCAATCCGAAGGCATCATTAGCACGCGGCGCGGATGAGTGGAACAAATATATGGTGCCGATAAAAGTGCAGAATGCCGGCTTTGGCTGGGATAGAATTGAGAATGTTTTGTGGAGAATATATCACGGAGAATTGGATCATTTTACCGGTAAAAATATTGTGTTGATGATCGGAACCAATAATTTGGGAATCAACCCTGATGAAGAAATTGTAGAAGGGTTACAATTTTTGATCAATGCAATAAAGGCAAGACAGCCCCAAGTGAAATTAATAATGTCGGGTATTCTGCCACGAAAAAAAATGGAAGAGCAGGTTAAAAATATTAATGAAAAAATCAAAACGATGTCATTAAAAAATCATGTGGAATATGTTGATTTTGGAAAAGATTTTTTAAAGGGAAATCAAATCAATTCAGAATTATTCGTAGGGGACGGATTACATCCGAATGCTTACGGATATGGTGTTTTAGGAAAAGATTTAATGAGGGTGCTAAGGAAATAGATAATTGTTAATAAACGTGTTTAAATAATGTGTCTGGAAAGAAGGTATTGGGAGATGTTCTTTGAAATGCTTTTTAAAATGTCAATAAGGATTTTTCTTCGGATTTTGTCGCATGTCAAACAAGAGTAAAATTTCTATTGT
>DASSHD010000760.1:0-2603 GCA_035693085.1 Hanamia sp.
GGCACTAAAGAAAATATGGAGAATGCATTTGTGGAATTTGCCAATCAACTAAAACCCGGTGGACTTTTATTAACAAGATATGGATTGCCTGAAAAGAAGTTTACCGCGAATAGGCATATCCGTTATAGTCTTCAGAATGATATGGCTGATGTGTATGCATCCAATATCACGATGCGCGATGGCGGCTATGAATTTGATGTAGCTACAAAAGATTGGGAACTCAATAAAGTGAAGTTGCACATGGGAGGAATGCATAATGTGGAAAATGCGGTAGCCGCAATATTTATAGCAGCTTATTTAAAAATCGAACCGATAAAAATATTAAATGCAATCGGAACATTTAAAGGAGTTAAAAGAAGATTTGAATATATCATTAGTCCTTTGGAAGCTGCAAATAATAAAAATAATGTTGTTTTTATTGATGACTACGCCCATCACCCTGCAGAATTGGATGCCTTGATACGTGGTGCTAAAAGTTTATTCAGCTTCAAAAAATGTACTGTTATTTTTCAGCCGCATCTTTTTTCAAGGACAAGAGATTTCGCAAAAGAATTTGCTAAAAGCCTTGATATGGCTGACAGGGTTTTGCTTCTTCCCATTTATCCTGCAAGAGAATTGCCAATAGGTGGAGTAACAAGTGAAATGGTCTTAAAAGAAATGGAGAATAAAAATGCAACGGTTATTTCAAAAGAAGGATTGTTAAAATATATCAGAGGTGATTATTTGAAATTGGTTCATGAAAGTAGTTTTGGAGAAGTATTAATTACCGCAGGAGCCGGAGATATAGATAAACTGGTACAACCCATTAAAGAAATATTATTGAACACTATTTAAAATATGGCAGCTAATACAAAATACACTTTTAGAAAAATTCTTGCAATCTCAATATGGGTATTATTGGGCGCAGGAAGTATAGTGTTGTTGGTGGCTGCTATTTCAAAAAAATACAATGAACCAATTAACGGATTGGAAATACAAATCAAAGGAGTTCAAAACAATTATTTTATTGACAAAAAAGATGTCATAAATATTTTGAAAAAGGTTGATGGGAATGATTTGAATAAAATAAAATTGGGATCCATTAATCTTACTGCAATAGAAAACGAACTGCAAAAAGACAAATGGATAAAAAATGCTGAAGCGTTCTTTGATAACAATAATGTTTTGCAAATAAAGATCACTGAAAGAGAGCCTGTGGCAAGAATATTTACTTCTTCAGGCGCATCATTTTATATTGACAGTTCATTGACAAGATTACCATTAAGCAATAAATTTTCTGCAAGGCTTCCGGTTTTTACAGGTTTCCCTTCAGACGCAAAAGTATTAAAGAAATCAGATAGCGCTCTTCTTAACGGAACTAAAATAGTAAGTGAATATATAAACTCTCATCCTTTCTGGATGGCGCAGATAGATCAGGTAGATATTACGCCTGCAGGCGGTTTCGAGCTGACTCCTAAATTGGGAAATCAATTGATCCGTTTTGGAAATGCAGATAATTGCGAAGAGAAATTTAATAAACTTCTGGCTTTTTATGAACAGGTTCAAACCAGGATAGGTTGGAATAAATATTCGGTAATTGATATCCGGTTTAAAAACCAGGTAGTGGGTGTGAACCGTAATGAAGCTGAAATAAAATCTGATTCTTTGCGAACCATACAGATCATGAAAAATAATATCGAAGAAGCATTGAAAAAAACAAATGATTCTTCGCAGATTCAATTACCTCAGCCACCTGATGATAATAATGATGATAAAGTAAGCAATTCGCCCGTTTTAAAAAATGTACCAAATGAAGCAACGGTTGAAAGCAAAATCCTGAAAAAGAAATCCAATGAAACAAAAGTAAGTACTGTAGCCCCTATCCA
Organism: Hanamia sp.; assembly: GCA_035693085.1. GTDB lineage: Bacteria > Bacteroidota > Bacteroidia > Chitinophagales > Chitinophagaceae > Ginsengibacter. Next base: position 1,866 of record DASSHD010000760.1, read on the forward strand.
TGATCCTGAAAAACCTTTTATTAAAAAACAAATTTCAGATGATAGTAAATCGGTAATCAGGCATCCATCATCAAATGAAAAACCGAATCCTCTCCCAATCAAAAATCCGGAAGTAAAAAAAGAGGAATTAAAAAAGACTGAATTGAAAAAAACAGAAATAAAAAAGGATGCGAAAAAGCCATCGGCTGAAATCAAAAAGCCGCCGGTAAAAGTGAAGAGAGTTCCCAAAGCGGTAATGCCGCCACAAAATGATTATTGAGAATAGGTAATAAGCAATAAAAAATAAATAAATAATAAGAAAGTAAATAACTCAGGATGCCATCCGCAAAAAAACAAAAAACATGAACAACGAACAACCCATTATTGTAGGCCTCGACATTGGCACCACAAAAATTGCAGCCATTGCGGGCAGAAAAAACGAATTCGGCAAGCTTGAGATCCTTGGCTTTGGCCGTGCAAACAGCAACGGTGTGCAACACGGGATGGTGCTGAATATCGACCAAACTATTAAAGCCATACAAACAGCTTTGGAAAATTGTTATGCAAGTAATCCTAATCTTCCCATCACGGAAGTATATGTTGGTATTGCAGGCCACCATATCAAAAGCCTGCAAACAAGAGGAGACATTGTGCGGCAAAATACTGATGAAGAAATCAAGCAATCAGAAATTGATCAGCTTGTAAGCGATCAGTACAAAACGTATATACCTGCCGGCGACCAGATCATTGATGTGATTC
>DASSHD010000761.1:0-7582 GCA_035693085.1 Hanamia sp.
GCGAACATTCTAATGAATTGACAAATTCCGTAATGCCGGGATTATGAGAAAATAATGCAATGGTATCATATTTATCATCTAAGTTTTCAACTGCATCATAGAAATCTTTAACAGATGCTTCATATAAAGAAGGAATAAGTAATAAATCATTTTCATTCTTTTTAATCTCTTTCATAAAAATTTTTGCTGTTTTTTTTGCACGCTTTGCCGGGCTTGAAACAAATGCATCAATGTTTATAGCGTTGGTAATAATTCTTTTCGCTATCATTGCAGCATCCGATTTTCCACGTTCGGTAAGGGTTCTGTTAAAATCAGAAAGAGACGGATCATCCCAACTACTTTTTGCATGGCGTATAATCAGAAGCGTTTTCATGGTTATTAGTTGTTTTACTGCGAGTTTATCCTTTCAAAAATTTAATTAAAAATAATCAAAACTCTTGATCAAATTTCTGTCTTGTTGTATTGTATTATTGATTAACTCTAATAATTTTCTGCATTCACTTTCCACTTTTCTGTTATCTTTAAAATTCTGTAAATAACAAATTCTAATTACGATTTAATCTTTTTTATGCCTTTACTGCTTTGCCTGGTGGCCATTCTGCTGCTGATTTTATTAGTTGTTTATTTTAAAATAGATACTTTTATTTCCTTCCTGCTCGTAAGCATTGGATTGGGAATTTCAGTAGGAATGGATATTCATAGAATATCTTCAGCTATCACCAGGGGGATCGGGAATACATTAGGGCCGCTCGTAATTATTCTGGGTTTTGGGGCTATGCTGGGAAAATTGGTTGCCGATAGTGGAGCAGCCCAACAGATAACGGCATCTCTCACAAAAGTTTTTGGTACAAAAAATATTCAATGGGGAATGGCTTTGGCTGGATTAATTATTGGTATTCCTTTATTTTATACAGCAGGTTTTATTGTGGTAGTTCCATTGATTTTTGCTATTGCGGCTACCACAAGATTGCCACTATTATATGTTGGCGTACCTATGTTGGCGGCCTTATCAGTTGCTCATGGATTTTTACCTCCACACCCCTCGCCTACCGCTATTGCAGAACAGTTGCATGCCAGCATCAGTAAGACTTTGATTTATGGAATTATTATTGCAATCCCTGTAATCTCTCTTGCTGGCCCGCTATTTGCCAAAACTTTAAGACGATACCATCCCCAACCTTCCAATGATATTTTCCAGATAAAAACAATGCCTGAAAATGAATTACCGGGAATTGGAATTAGTTTAGTAGTTGCCTTGATGCCCGTAATTTTATTAGCGGTTACTGCTATCATTTTATTTTTTGTTTCGCCAACCGGATTCCCGGGAAAAGTAATGGGATTTATCGGCGACCCGAATATGGCGATGTTACTCTCTGTGCTTATAGCCATTTATTTTCTGGGGATGAAGAGGGGGCATAAAGTTCCGGTAATAATGAAGAAATTGGAGGAAGCCTTTAAAAGTATTTCTGTAATTCTTTTAATTATCGCCGGTTCAGGTATTTTTATGCAGGTAATGAGCGATGGAGGTGTGAGTGTTTATATCGGGCAATTACTAAAAGACATGCAATTGTCGCCATTAATTCTGGGTTGGCTGATTGCCGCTATCATTCGTGTGTGTATTGGTTCTGCAACGGTTGCCGGACTTACCACTGTCGGAATTATGTTGCCTATTCTCGGAGTAAATGCGCACATCCGACCTGAATTAATGGTACTTTCTATTGGCGCCGGAAGTCTTATGTTTTCTCATGTGAACGATGGCGGCTTTTGGTTGTTTAAAGAATATTTTAATTTAACCATCAAAGAAACATTTCTTACCTGGACAATGATGGAAACTATTGTTTCTATTGCTGGACTGATAGGTGTTTTAATTTTGAATCATTTTGTTTAGCCGTTGGCGAAAAATTGCAAACGAAAAACAAATTGCTAACTTTGGAAAGAATAATTAGCGGTGATTTTACCTGCTTTTTATAAAACAGGAAAATAGGAAATTTCAAAAATTACCTGCCGGCTGGCAGGTCGGTCTATTTATTAGTTAAAAATTTTAATTACAATTAAATATAACTTATGCCTCAAACTCCCGATGAACTTCTGAATCAATCCGGACTCACTTTACCTCCGGCTCCCAAACCCCAGGGTGTCTATAAACCTTTTTTACAGGTAGGGAATTTAATTTATGTTTCGGGCCACGGCCCCGTTTTAGAAGATGGAATATTAATAAAAGGAAAAGTAGGTGCGGACATAAACGCCGATGCAGCAAAGCTTGCAGCGCGTCAAACAGGACTAACCATATTAAGTACTTTACAGGCCAATCTTGGAAGCCTCAATAAAATCAGGCGTGTTATAAAAGTTCTCGGAATGGTAAATTGCACAACCGAATTTAAGCAACATCCTTTCGTGATCAATGGTTGCAGTGAATTATTTGCTTTAATTTGGGGCGAAGAAAATGGAGTAGGTGTACGAAGTGCGGTAGGGATGGGCTCTCTACCCGAAAATATTCCTGTAGAAATTGAAGCGATTTTTGAATTGGTTTAATAAATTACAAAAAGGATTTTCAAAAATGAAAATACAAAAATGGTACGAATTAAATGATCCGGACGAAGTTGATTCGCCTGCTTTGCTTATTTATAAAGATCGTGTGGCATCCAATATTCAAACCATGATCAACATTGCAGGTGACGCGAAAAGATTAATACCTCATGTGAAAACACATAAGATGGCTGAGATTGTAAAGATGCAATTAGATGCCGGTATTTCTCAATTCAAATGCGCTACGATTGCTGAAGCAGAAATGCTTGCAGACTCCGGAGCAAAAAATATTCTGATCGCTTATCAACTCAATTTTTCAAAAGCAAAGCGATTTCTTTCTTTAATAAAAAAATATCCGCAAATTGAGTTTTCCTCTTTGATTGATAATATTGATTCTGCAGAAATGTTGAATGACTTATTTGCAAAAGAAAAAATGACTGCTAATGTATTTATAGATGTTGATACGGGAATGAACAGAACGGGAATAGAGGCAGATGATAAAATGTTTTATTTATTTACTGAATTAAAAAAATTACCAAACATTAATTTTCGGGGATTACATATTTACGATGGTCATATCCGTGATGAAGATTTTGAATTGCGGAAACAAAAAGTGAAAGAAGCATTAGAAAAGGTAAATGCAGTAAAGCAACCCCGCCTGACCGCATCCCCGTCTGACCGGCTCATCCGGGCGGAAGTCTGGCAGGAAATAATCGGACATTCTAATTTGCAGGATGTAAAAATCATTGCCGGAGGAACGCCCACATTTACGGTTCATGCGCTAAACAAAGATGAGTATTGCAGCCCCGGTACATGCCTGCTTTGGGATTATGGATATGATGCTTTGTTGAAGGAACAACCTTTTGAATTTGCAGCCGCATTGCTTACGAGAGTGATTTCAAAACCTTTGCCGGGATTGATTACTACGGATCTTGGGCATAAATCTGTTGCAGCAGAAAACCCAATTTCAAAAAGAATATTTTTTTTAAACTTAGAGGATTATGAAATTAAATCACAAAGCGAAGAGCATTTGGTAGTGAGTGTGAAAGATTGGGATAAGATTCATGTTGGAGATGTGTTGTATGGCATTCCATATCATATTTGTCCCACGGTTGCCTTGTATGATGAAGCGAATATAATTGAAAATGGAAACGTAGTTGATAATTGGAATGTCATTGCCCGAAAGAAAAAAATTACTATTTAAATGGTTTAAATTGTTTCATTGTTATTGAATACAAAATCGCATTATTTCTTTGTTTGCTGTAAACAATAATATAACAATCCAGCAATTTAACCATATAACAATTTAACCCTCCCCAAATGTCCAATTTAATTTTCGATGCGCACCTTGACCTAAGTATGAACGCTTTGGAATGGAATCGCGACCTTACCCAAACAGTAATTGATATCCGCGAAAGAGAAAAAGGAAAGAATGATAAACCAGACAGGTGTAACGGAACAGTTTCATTACCGGAAATGAGAAAAGGAAAAATTGGTATTTGCGTGGCTACACTTATAGCAAGATATGTAAAACCTGAAAGCAAGTTACCAGGCTGGCATTCACAGGAGCAGGCGTGGGCACAAACCCAGGGGCAATTAGCCTGGTACAAAGCAATGGAAGATAAAGGAGAAATGCACCAGATAAATAATGCCAAATCATTAAAAGATTATGTAGAAAAATGGCAAAAAGAAAATACCAAAGATTTGCCCATCGGATATATTCTTAGTCTTGAAGGAGCAGATTCCATTGTCAATATGAAATATCTTGAAAAGAATTATGAGAATGGATTGCGTGCAATTGGCCCGGCGCATTACGGCCCTGGCGTGTATGCTTATGGAACAGATTCCGAAGGAGGAATTGGAAACAAGGGGAAAGAATTATTAAAAGAAATGGAACGGCTGAATATCATTTTAGATGCTACTCATCTTTGTGATATAAGTTTTTGGGAAGCGATGGATCATTTTAAAGGTCATGTGTGGGCAAGCCATAATAATTGCCGTTCATTAGTTCCTCATAACAGGCAGTTTACTGATGAACAAATAAAAGTTTTGATAGATCGTGGTGCAGTTATTGGCGGAGCTTTCGATGCGTGGATGCTTAAGCCTGGTTGGGTTAGAGGAAAATCAAATCCAAAAGAAGAAGGTGTTTATATATCAACAGTTATTGATCATATTGATCATGTTTGTCAACTCGCAGGGAATTCGTTGCATTCAGGAATAGGAACCGATTTGGATGGCGGTTATGGTACAGAGCAATCCCCGTCCGATCTTGACACGATTGTTGATCTTCAGAAAATTCCTGAAATTTTAAAAGAACGCGGCTATTCTGAAAATGATGTGGAGAATATTATGTACAAAAACTGGATTCGTTTTTTAGAAAATGCCTGGAAATAAAAAGCCACGAATTACACAAATTTTCACGAATTGTTTTATCAACTGATTATTGCAGTAAAGCAAAACACAATTTGCACAAGAATTTCTAAGAGCCACGAATTACACAAGTTTTCACGAATTGTTTTATCAACTGGTTATTGCAGTAAAGCAAAACAGGATTTGTATAAGAATTTCTTTATTCGTGAAAATTCGAGTAATTCGTGGCCATACATCTTTGAGCTTTAGCTCAAAGTTAACTTGTGCATTGAGTCTTTTAATGCCTGGTATAAATTTTTAAAAATCGAATAATTCTCTTCATGCCTTTTGTGATTCTTTAAATCAGGCTTCACTATTTGGCTTATGTTTGGTTTTAAGGAAGAATAATTTTTAATCATTTTGATAGCTTTCATATTCAATAATGCAGCCCCGACTGTTGATGAGTCTTCTTTTTCAAAAACAAAAAGTTCCTTTCCGGTGATGTCCGATAAAATTTTCATCCATGTTTTGGAATGAATTAACCCGCCTCCAACAATTAACTTATTAATTTTTGAAGTTGATGATTCCACAGTTTGTAACACCTGGTTCATGGAGTAACAAATACCTTCCAATGCGGCTCGTAAAAAATAAGCTTGTGTATGAAATGGTTTTATTCCAAAAAAAACACCGCTCGCTCTTCCATCCCAAACAGGTGCTCTTTCACCATGTAAATACGGCAAAAAAATTAAACCTTTACTTCCCGCGGGTATTGAATCAATTTGTTGAAAAAGATTTTCATAATCTTTTTCGGAAGGCTTTTTTATATTTAAGAAAGCTTCAAACAACCATTGCACCACATTTCCACCATTATTTACCGGGCCACCACAGATAAATGTTTTATCATCCAGCAAATAATTGAAAGTCATTTCCTTAAAATTATAAACCGGTTTTGGGCTGGCAATTCTTACAGCGCCACTTGTTCCAATCGTTAGAGCAGCCGTACCTTTGTCCATTGCATAACTTCCCAAATTAGCGAGGCATCCATCACTTGCACCAATGCAAAATGAAGTTTCGTTTGAAAGAGACAATGAACTAAGAATTGAAGGATTGGCATTTTTCCTGATAAAATCAGTTGATACAGGTTTTGAAAGTTGGGCTACATTTATTTGGCATAATTCCAAAGAGGCCTTATTCCATTTTAAAGTTTTGATATTAAATAAACCTGTTGCGGAAGCGATGGAATAATCTATTTCATACACTCCAAATAATTGGTACCAGATAAATTCCTTGATAGAAATAAATTTAAATGCAGCCTTGAAAACAGAAGATTGATTTTCTCTAAGCCAGATAATTTTACACAGCGGAGTCATTGGATGAATAGGCGTTCCAGTTGCTTTATAAATACTTTTTGCATCTTTTGATTTTCTGATTTGCTCTGCAATTTTTTCACTCCTTGTATCCGCCCAGGTTATCAAATTAGAAATCGGCTTATTTTGTTTGTTTACTGCAATCAATCCATGCATCGCACTGCTGAAACTGATGGAAACAGGCGAATATTTTACTGTATCAATTATTTTTCCGATACAATTTTTAAATGCTTTCCAGATAATTTCAGGATCCTGTTCAGCATATCCGGGCTGAGGATTTTGTGTAGAATAATACAATTGGGAATCGGCGATAATTGTGCCTTTACTGTCCATCGCAATAGCTTTGGTACTGCCGGTGCCAATGTCAATCCCAATAATATATTGTTGAAAACCTTCTATAATCATAATCAAATATTTTACCAGTAAAAGATTTTATTTCTTCTAAATAACTAACTAAAATAATTGAATAATGCAATAATTTAATAACCCCTCACATTCTTCCCTTCCATGTAATTTAAAAAAGCTTTATTCACCACGCGGTTTCCACCGGGGGTAGGATAATTACCGGTAAAATACCAATCGCCCAGGTTGGTCGGGCAGCTTTCATGAAGGTCTTCTATGGTTTGATAAATAACTTCCACTGGCAAATTAATTTCGGGAGGAGTAATCAATTCAGCGATTTTATTGTCAATTTCTTCTAATGAAAAAGGCTTATAAATTTCCCTTACCAGGTTTTGTGTATGCAATTGATTATTCCTCTTTAGCTCGTTGCATTTCTCAACAAGGCATTTCAAAATAGGCTCCATTCCTCGTTCTTTTATCAATGCCATAGCCGCTTTAAAGGCAACAAATTCTCCCAGTTTACTCATGTCTATTCCATAACAATCAGGGTATCTTATTTGTGGTGCTGATGAAACAACGATTATTTTTTTAGGCTCAAGCCTTGCTAGCATCCTGATAATACTTTCCCGCAAAGTAGTTCCTCTCACTATAGAATCGTCAATAACCACGAGTGTATCAATTCCTTTTCGCACAGTGCCGTAAGTAATATCATAAACGTGCTGTACCAGTTCATTCCGGCTATCATCTTCTGTTATAAATGTACGAAGCTTCACATCCTTAATAGCTATTTTTTCCATCCGGATTTTCCGGTTTATCATTGCGGAAAGCTTCTCTTCATCATAATCCTTCCCCCAGCTTAAAATCCTTTCGATCTTTATTTTATTCAGGTAATCCTCCGCTCCTTTTATCAGTCCGTTGAATGCCGTTTCTGCAGTATTTGGAATGAAAGAAAAAATAGTATTTTTAAGATCGTAATCTATTGTTTTTAGTACCCGTTC
>DASSHD010000762.1:0-5373 GCA_035693085.1 Hanamia sp.
TGCTTTTACTGTATGAACTGATTTTCCCGGGAACCGTAATCTCTACGGTATTATCAAAATATTTGGCTATTTCAGCAGCATTACCCGATTTCAGAGCGCTTATGATTTCTGTAAATGAATATCTCGCAAAAGCTGAAAACACTATTAGAGCCGATAAACAAAGTAGATACTTTTTCATATTACTTATTATATTACACAAATTACTAAAAACGTGCCAATGTAAATTTATATAATGAATCCCGAAAAATTTGCAATTATATAAATGCTAATAATTAGCTTTGAAAGATGGAAACAAAAAAAGTGATTTTAATAATAATGGACGGTTGGGGGCTTGGCCAGAAAAAAGAAAGTGATGCTATTCAGAATGCAAAAACCCCCTTTGTGAGTTCTCTTTACGACAAATATCCGCATACAACACTGGTTACATGCGGGAGAGCCGTAGGCCTGCCGGAAGGACAAATGGGCAACAGCGAAGTAGGTCATTTAAATCTTGGTGCAGGCCGCATAGTTTACCAGGAATTAGAGCGGATAAATGTTGCCATTGAAAATGGTGAATTTGAAAAGAACCCCGCTCTGTTGCACAGTATCAATTATGCAAAAGAAAATAAAAAACCTTTGCATTTAATGGGTCTGGTGAGCGATGGTGGCGTTCATTCCCATATTAATCATTTAAAAGCACTCACTTCAATTTGCAAAAAGAACGGACTTGAAAACGTATATATTCATGCGTTTACTGACGGTCGCGATACTGACCCAAAAAGTGGTATTAATTTTTTAAAAGACCTGCAAAATCACCTTGAAGAAACCACCGGGGAAATCGCAACGATCACAGGCCGGTATTATGCTATGGATCGCGATAAAAGATGGGAGCGAATAAAGATAGCTTATGATGCTTTGGTAAATAGAAAAGGAGAAATTACCGATGATATTTTTGAAGCTATTAATTCTTCTTATAGTAATGATGTTACAGACGAATTTTTAAAGCCAATTATAAATTCTGCTACGCCTGATTCGGGAATAAAAGATGGAGACGCTGTGATTTGTTTCAATTTCAGGACAGACAGATGCCGGGAGATAACTGAAGCACTTACACAAACTGCATTTCCTGAGCAGGGTATGAAACCTTTGAGATTGGACTATACTACGATGACTCTTTATGACCACCTATTCAAAAATATTCATATTATTTTTCAAAAAGATGACCTGGTAAATACTTTGGGAGATGTATTGGCACAAAATGATAAAAAACAGATTCGCATAGCCGAAACAGAAAAATATCCACATGTTACTTTTTTCTTCAGCGGAGGAAGAGAAAAGCCCTTCGAGGGAGAAAACAGAATTATGGTTCCTTCCCCAAAAGTGGCAACTTACGATCTAAAACCGGAAATGAGCGCTTATGAAGTAACAAACGCGTTACTTCCCGAAATAAAAAAACAATCAGCAGATTTTATTTGTTTGAATTTCGCAAATGCAGATATGGTGGGCCACACAGGCGTTTGGGATGCTGTGATAAAAGCAGTGGAAACCGTTGATACCTGCGCAAAGGAAATAGTAACGGCTGCATTAGAAAATGGATATATTATATTTCTTACTGCCGATCATGGTAATGCGGATTATATTATCAATGAAGACGGAACTCCCAATACCGCACATACCAAAAATCTGGTTCCTTTCTTTATTATTGATAAAGAATGGCATGGAATTATCAAACCGGGGAAACTCGGCGATTTGGCGCCCACGATTTTAACTATGATGCATTTACCGATTCCTAAAGAAATGACAGGAAATGTTTTGATCAATTCATAAATTAAATTTTAAAGAATAAATAATCTTTAATTCACAGAGATGCTGATTTGAGTGACGATCAAAAATTGAAAAATAAGAATATTGGTGGCTAAATCTATGAAGGAAATGGTGGAAGAAATACCCTGTTGATAACTTAAAAAAGGAATAAAATTCCTCTATTTCTACTACAGAAAATCACAAAAATGTTATTTTATAAATTTTTTATTTTAAAAAATTTATTTTGATGCAGCATTTTGGGTAAAAAATTGTCTTATCTTAGTAGGGTTAAACAAGCATACACTATGACAGAAGAGTCGATACTTCAAGGGTGTCTTGATAACCTACCTTCCGCAGAGGAGGCTTTATATAATTTATATAGCCCCCGAATGTTGGGTGTTTGTTATCGTTATGCCAAAAGCAGAGAGGACGCTGAGGACATGCTGCAGGAAGGATTTATAAAAGTGTATTCACAGATTCATCAATTCAAGGGAGATGGTTCTCTTGAAGGGTGGATAAGAAAAATAGTGGTTCACACGTGTATTAATGCGTTGAAGAAAAATAAAAAGTTCTCTGATAGTGTTGACCTGGTATTTGCTTCGACTATTCAAATAAACGATAGTAATATTCCATCAATGTTGCAAGCCAAACAAGTAGTGGAATGTATAAGATTATTACCGGTTGGATATAGAACTGTACTAAACCTCTATGCGATTGAAGGATTTTCTCATAGAGAAATTTCCTCCATATTGGAGATTGAAGAAAGTACCAGCAGGTCGCAATATACAAGAGCAAAGTCTATGCTTGAAGAAATATTAATTAAGAAGAAGATTTTGCAAAAACCGAGGGAGAATGTGAGAATGGTTTCTGTGACAAACTGATTTTTTATATACCAGAAGACGAACTTTTTATTACCACTAACTGAAATGTACGAATGATGGAAAGAAGTTTTGATATGAGTGATTTTGAGCAATCTTTAAAAGATCATGCAGATCAATTTATGTTGGTTCCTTCTAAACGTGTATGGAATGGGATATACAACAATTTACATCCGGGAAGCAAATGGCCTTCTATTACAGTGGCATTAGTTCTATTAATTACCCTCATCACCATAGGTAATCTGAATAATTCACCAAAAAAGTTCCAAAAAAACCAAACCACAAATACCGCTTCCTTTTTTAGCAAAGACCAGAGCAGTAAAGCCACAAATACAAAGGATTCTTATTCAGAGAATAGTATTAATTCTAAAAAGAAAGAATTACTTACGAATGCCCTTAACGGATTTGGCAGCAATAATATAATAACAGGTAGAAATCAAGAAAATATTATCAACCAAAAAAGCATTAAGAACGATAATTCAACCAATGTTAAAAGTGAAATTGCTACCGGGCCTGATAAAACTAATGGAAATAATAATTCAAAACAATCTATCCCATCCATCAATAAAAATATTTCAAGCTTAACAGAAATTAGTGAACCTCTAAAATTAGATGATAAAAATTCAGGCCAGACACTTTTTTCAATTGCTAATATTACTAACAACAAGCAAGACCAACAGCAATATTTAAACCTGGTGAATACCGGTCATGTTGATGAATTTAATAGCTTTCTTTTTGATCAAAGAATAAATACAACTATTGAACAGGATGTATTTGCAAATTTCCAAAATAGCGACAATATTATAAAAGAGACTTTAAATTCTATAAAAAATGATTTGGCGATTCCAGCATTTAATTTAGAAAAAAATACAAATGCCGTATCTGTAAATGCCAAAAAAGAAAATCACCCTGATAATACTACTTTACATAAACATAAGAAAAGGAACAATAAAATCGAATGGACTTACTATGTAACTCCGGTTATAAGTAATGCTGCCTTTCGTGGAAAAGGAATTGAGCCACCTGCGAACAATTATTCGCCTATTGTAATATACCAAACTCCATCGAATAACGGGATGATATACCATGCAAAATTAGGTTTTGAAACCGGCGCAAAAATGACTTATTCCCTTTCAAAGAAGTTGAAATTTGTTACTGGTTTCAATCTTAATTATTCTGATTATAATATTATCTCTAATCTTCTGCATCCAACTTTCGCTACTTTAATGTTTAAGGATAAATCTTCCGGATCTGTTTATTCAAAAAATTATATCACATTTTATGGTAACGGTCAAAGTTTAAATCAAATTGCACTTACTAATTATAGCTTACAGGCTTCTATACCAGTTGGTTTTCAGTATCAAATCTGGGGAAACAAAAAAACTCAGATTAATATAGTATCAACCATTGAACCTTCATTGGTTGTGAAGAGCAATTCATATATCATTTCGGCTGATAAGAGATATTATGTAAACGATCCGTCTCTAATGCGCAAAGTAAATTTAGGCGGCAATTTTGGAGCTTTTGTGACCTTCAGCGCCCGAAAAGTGAAATGGCATATAGGCCCGGATATCCATTATCAATTATTATCCACATATAAAAATTATTATCCCATAAAAGAACATTTGATAAATTATGGCATAAGAATTGGAATATCTAAATAAGAAATTAAAAATAATAAATCATAATATTTTTACGTTATGATTTTTTAATTCATTTTTTTTAAAGCCGTTGCTTCGTACCCTGCAACGGTTTTTTTTATTCGTAATTTTGCAAAATGCAAAAGATTTTGTTTTCTTTTTTACTTTGGTGCGTTTTTATTTTCAGCTCATGCCATTCAGCAAAAAGCCCGGTCGTTGCTCCTATAATTGATTCAGGAGATGTGGAATCTATTTTCCCCGTCACCAATTTTTTGAAAGGTCAGTTGAGAGAGATTGACAGTATGCAAGTGACTCCCTTAAGAATGATTACAATTAATGGTAAAACAGATTCTACCTGGCTCAATAGAGCCGACATAAGGCCCGGCGCGGCTCCCTTTCTTACTCCTTTAATTGACTCTGCAACCATGTCTTCTATATTTTCCGAAAAATCTTTCCTGGATCAAACCATTAACTCATATACTTTTTCTTATGATCCCAAAGTGAAATTACCCGATTCTATAAAATTGACACATTGGGATGTATATATGAGTCCGCAAACCAATAAGATAACCCGCATTTATATGGTAAAGGAAAAAAAAGAAAATAATAAAGATATAATTACACAATTGACCTGGTTTGCAAATCAATGGTACAGCATAAGAACCATAACGCAGCAACAGGGAAAGCAGCCTGAAGTAAAAGAAGAAAAAATGATTTGGGATTTTGATGATTGATTTTAGGATCATCATTAAAAGTTGCTAAATATGTTATGACCACCGAAGTTTTTCATACAATTATTAAGACTTTACCAACCAATCCGGGTATCTACAAATATTGTGATGCTCAGAATGAATTGATCTATGTAGGTAAGGCAAAAAATATCAGGAAACGGGTAAGTTCTTATTTTACTAAAACCTTTACGGGTTATAAAACTCATGAACTTGTAAAAAAAATCAATAAGATTGAATTTACTATCGTTGACAGTGAGCAGGATGCTTTTCTTTTGGAAAATTCTTTGATAAAACAATTTCAACCGAAATTTAATATCAATCTGAAAGATGATAAAACGTACC
>DASSHD010000763.1:0-5734 GCA_035693085.1 Hanamia sp.
GATCTGTGCATTAGCCTCTCCATAAAATAATGGCACCATTGCAATACATACTATAGATAAACTTTTTATTATTCCCATTTTAAATTCTTACTTACTTATTGCCCAAAGCTTTTCTTGCTTTTAAAACATCTTCAGTCGTGACAGCGCTTTCATTATTATTAAAATTCTGCCTGATATAAGTTAATATCTGCGCTATAGTTTCATCGGGCAGAAGGTGAAGCCGTGGCATCTTATTATTATAAACTTTTCCTTTAACGTGCAATTCTCCTTCGAGGCCGTTCAGAACAATATTTATTGGAACCATTTTATTGCCAATAACCCATTCGGAGCCACTTAGCGGTGGGAAACGGTCATTTCCCATGCCATCCCGCTGATGGCAAACTCCACAATAAGTGTTGTATAACCTACCTGCTTTATTTACGTTTCCTTTATCAAGGTTATCTGCAACTTCATCCGGCATTTTTATATTAGTAGCCTGCTTTTTAACTTTTGCCATTTCTGATAATTGCGCCTCTCCAAATTTAGTTTTATCTCCTTTATACATAACACGCCAAATCTTACCTTTTTCTGAATCGGAAATATACAAGGAACCGTCAGGGCCCATAGCTAAGCCCATTGGACGATACTTCGCATCGCTGGTATTGACTACTGTATCTACGCCAGCAAAACCATTTGCAAAAACTTCCCAGGGACCTGAAGGCTCGCCATTTTTGAATGGAACAAAACAAACAAAGTAGCCTGACTGAGGGTAGGGAGCGCTGCTGGTAGATCCGTGAAAGGCAATGAAAGCGCCATCTTTATAATGTTCAGGAAACTGGTTACCTGTATAGAACAATAAATCATTTGGTGCAAAATGACCCGGGAAACCGATAAGAGGTTGTGTATATTCAGCTCCTTTACCTTCTTTTTTTCCATCTCCTCCATATTCGGGATTAAGAAGTAATTTTCCTTTCATCTGATCATAATAATAGTAGGGCCAGCCCGCATCGGATCCCTCTTTTAATAACAGGAATTCTTCAGCAGGAAGCATAGCTCCTTCCCATTCAGAAAAATATTTTGGCCAGGTAGAATGCAGGTAATCCCTTCCATGCATGACAGTGTATAAATTATTGGTCTTATTGTTCCATTCAAGAGCTACAATACTTCTGAGACCTGTGGCAAACTTTTGACCATCCTTTTGAAACTGACCCGGTTTATTGGCGTCAAATTTCCAGATGCCAGCTCTATTTATTAAAATAGGACAAGGATCCATGCCCGGAGAAAAGGGCGTCCTGTCTTCAAACTGGCAGCAATCCGATGGAGCGCCGAAAGGAATGTACATATTCCCCTTATCATCAAAGGCTATCGGTTTTGTATCATGTTGCCGCGGAGGTTGCGTATCTGTCAACATCAATTCTATTTTGCCGTTGGGTACCAATTGGCCGGGCGTTAGCTTCTGGCGGAACACTCGTGTAACCGAACTGAAATAAAGATATCCGTTGTGAATCCTCATGCCGGTTCCATAACTACTTTTATCCTGGTACTCATCAAAATATTTGACAATGTCGGCTTTCCCATCACCGTCTTCATCTCTTAAAGCAGCATTGCCACCGTCAGCAGATGGGAATCTTAGTTTAACGTAAATATCTCCATTAGCGTTTACAGCAAGATGCCTGGCAGCGCCCTTGAGGCTATTCACAACAACTACCGCCTCAAAGCCACCTGGCAATACAAGGCCGCCATTATCTGCATCGCCTGGTGGCAGCCCATGCCTTTTGCATTGGGTAAGGCTAATGATAAATAAGAATGAAAAAAGAAATCTTAAGCCACCTAACCTCATAGAATAAGTTTATTTTTTAAGTGATTAATCAATTTTGCTATTCAGTACTTTTAATTACTTCCGGATCAGCGATCCCATTTAAGTCATATACGATCTTACCGGCGCGTAAGGTCATCTCACATTCGAGCCTGTGTTTGCCTTTCAATTTATAGCCGTTTCTATCCCAAAAACCAAACTTTCCCTCTCTGAGATTCAGTACCGCTATGTCAGCGACAGATCCAATAGATAAGTTTCCTAATTCAGTATGCTTTATTTCCTGGGCAGGGTTCCATGTACTGGCCTTTATGACATCCGGTAAGTCCATCCCCATTGCCAGGAAAATCGACATGATATTCAGCATGTTTTTCATAGAAGCATTCATACTGCCTGTGTGAAGGTCTGTGCTGATTGAGTTAGGATAAAAACCACTTTTGAAAGCAGGTATTGCTTGCCGGAAATCAAAGCTTGCACCGCCAAAACCAACATCAAATACAATCCCTTTTTTCTGTGCATCCATTACAAACGGTTTTAACTTCCTCGTAGTAAGATCCACGATAGGGTCTCTTCTTTTAAGCTCTGTAAATACGTGGGTATAAATATCGCCCGGCCGAAGATGTTTAAAAAATAATTCTTCAATAGACAAAGGAGGATGGCTGTCATCGCCGCCAAAATCAATCATTACGGGCCGGTTGGATAGTTCTCCTGCCTTTACCGCACTATCTACGGGATTCCATGCGGCAGGCTCAAAATGCGCCACCTTAAATCCAACAATATAATCCTTGTATTCTTTGGCAACATAAGCTGCCATTGCCGGATCCATATCGTGTACATCCTGTTCATAAGCACCACCCCTCATACCCGCTCCCACAATATTCAGAAACGCAAGCACTCTGGTTTGAGATCTGTCAATTGTTTGTTCCTTAAAAAGAGGAAACGTTCGCCAACCCGAACTCCCTGCATCAACTACTGTTGTTACACCCGTACGGAAAGTAAACCCGTCAGGAACTACTGCTACGTTTCCGTCCATCAGATATTGATCCGGATGGTTTCCATAAAAATCATGCGTGTGAATATCAATAATACCTGGAGTAACATAAAAGTCCCGGGCATCAACTACCTGTTTTGCATCTTTGGCATTTATATTAGTTACAACCAAAGCAATTTTCCCATCATTAATGGCTATATCCATTACACTATTGATGTTATTTTTGGGATCTATGACATGACCACCTTTGATAACTATATCATACTTCTGGGCTGAGGAATTTAATCCTAAGAATAACAGTAAACCAATAAATAAGGCATAATTTAATTTCATTGCAGTTAATTTATTTTTCAATGATGATTTTTCAATTAATGATATCACGGGTTTTAGATTTAACCAGCAGAAAGTTCTTCCCGCAGTCTCCTTGCTACAATTTTATCCTGACCGGGTTTCAACATAAAAACGGTAAGATCAATACTATTCTCGCCATCTCCCCACGAAATTACTTCAATGGAAGGGCTTCCATTACGCAATTTTTCTCCGAGGTCCTGGCGTGATAATTTTATTTTATTTTTATCCCATGATATAGTTATTTTAGGACTGTGATTGGCAATCGGAGGTACTGTTACTGTGGCCGTAACTCCATTAATTTTTTCAACTTCATTAGTAATTGTTTTTACCCTGTCCTCCCACATTTTCCATTCTTTATCATGATCCTGACTGATATATCTGTCTAATGCTGCGTACATGCCCAACATTTCTTCTTTATTCACCTTCATTCCCCGACCTATTGTAACGCCATTGGGAGAATCATTTAGCCGTGCAGCAGCAATGATGTCCTTTTTACCCATCAATACACCGGCGCTTTGTGGCCCCCGTATCGCCTTGCCACCCGAAAGCGCTACGAAACTAAAGCCCATATCATTGAACTTCCAAAGATTAGATACGGGCGGCACATCGGCGGCAATATCAATTGTAGCTGGTAAATTATATTTTTTAGCCAGTGCCAGCCATTCCTCGTGCATAATTTTACCTTCCAAAGCATTGCAATTCAAAAAATGCATGGATGCCGTCTTTCCGTTAACAGCCCTGCTCACATCTTCTGCTGTTTCTACCGGAATTAATGTAATCCCGGTGTTTGCAAGCGCATGTTCATAACCATCAAAGTGCCCTTTTTGAAGAATCACTTCTGATTTTATACCCGATTCTTCAAGGCGGTGTGGAAGCTGTTTTATTTTCTTTTGATCGGTACCGGTAAGAATTCCTGCCATGCCCAAAGTCAAAGCTGAGAATGCACCCGCTGTTACCATGGCTGCCTCCGAATGAACCATTTTCGCAATTCTCTCTCCCACTTTATCCTGAACCTCATTGAGCATACAGAATTCTTTAGCGCTCTGATCTATTGCTTCCATCACTTCATCATGCATTAAAGAAGCAGTCATTGTTGTATAAGTACCGGCAGCGTTAATAAATGTTCGAATGCCAAGTTCGTTAATCAGGTTCCTTTTTGCCCCTTGCATTGATGAAACTGATTTCCCCATTGCGGTCTCCGATGGAAACATGCTTCCAATAGCGCCCACTCCTAATGGAAGGAAGCCCAGCCCTTTAATAACATCTCTTCTTTTCATGTTAATTTATTTAAATTGTGAAAGATTAATTTCAAAGTAATTTTTTTAGGTTGGCAGTAAAAGAAGTTTTTTTACAAGTTTGCAATTTTAAAAATAAATCACGGGTTCCTTTTTTGCATTTTCCAGGCCCTGCCTGGCGCATCTACACGAAAACTTTCAAGATTCCCATTATCCATTAACGTTACGTACACAGTACGGCCATCCTCGCCACCAAAAGCAACATTGGTTGGTCTTTTCCCCGCTAAACTTATCTCCCTTAATATCTTCCCTTTATGAGAAACTTTTACTACAGTACCCTTTCCAAATCTGGCTAAATATATATTTCCTTTTATATCGCAACGCATTCCATCACTGCCAAAATCAGGAAACTCAATAAGTAAATGTTTATCACTTATTTTTCCCCGCAATAATTTATATGCCCATAACTTTCTCCCCGCGCATACATACAATTTTTTTTCATCAGGGCTTACTTCAATTCCATTTGCAGCGCCATCAAGACTATCTAATAAAATAACACTTCCATCAGTGTCAATGCGCCAAATCCTGCCTTTGTTTGCTTTAAAATCAGGGTCGCTGGCATAAATGCGGTCTTTACTATCTATTGCAATATCATTTGGTTGGGTCATCTTTGCTTCATGTGCAAATACACTCACATTTTTTGTAGCCATATCTACCTTTAGTATATTGTGCATAGTATAATCTGCAATCAGCATGTTTCCACGACTATCAAACCGGGTTCCATTTCCAACACTCCCTTTTGGTAATTCAATAAAAACGCTGGCTTCCCCTGATGAAGTTACCCTCCCGATTGTGCCTTCATGATCAAAATTAACTGCGTAAACATTTCCGTACTTATCTACAGCCGGGCCTTCCACACCATGAGTAAAGCTATTTAGTGGAGTAAAGTCCTTAGATTTATACAACTCTTCTGTCGAAATATTTTGCGCATTTACTGTAGTAAATTGTGTAAAAAATAAAAATAAAGTTAAGCTAAATAACTTTGTCAAATAAGAGGATTTCATAATTGACAGTCGTGGATATAATTTCGTATATGTATTAACGTTATAAGTTATTTTTCTGCTCATCATATTTGAGTATTAATTTATAAAATAAAAAAAATCATTGAGGTATATTGATTAATAACATTTTCGAAAAAAACAAGTGATCACTTTTCTTCTTTCCGTTTGCATTTCTGTTAGTTTTTAAGATTGATAAAATTATTAATTGATACAGTAATTTTTAAAAAAACTCAAGTTAATTCTACTTTGACAAAGTTAAATTCATTTATCAGGTGATTTTATTTTGTAACGCCTGTCGATATCA
>DASSHD010000764.1:0-5534 GCA_035693085.1 Hanamia sp.
TCATGATGAGTAATAACAAGCCTTTTTACATTGGCTCGTAAAGCCACCTCAACTGCTTGCTCCCAGGTACAGTGGCCCCATCCCTTATATTTACTTTGATATTCCTCATTAGTATATTGTCCATCATGGATTAACAGATCAGCATCCCTTGCAAATTCTACTATATCCGGATCTATTCCATTAATATATTCAAGATCGGTGCATACCACTAATGAAGCACCTTCATCATCTAATCTGAAACCATAAGAGCCGCCGGAAGTTTTATGAAATTGGGGAATTGATCTAACCCGTGCTCCCTGGATCACCTCTTTATCGCCGTACGAAAAAAACTCGAATTGGGCGCCCATTGTTTCCATTTGTATCGGAAAATATTCCTCCTGCATTTGCTTGGAAAATATACCTTTCAGGTCATTCACTTTTCCTTGCCTGCCCATGGCGAGTATGCCAATTTTTTGCATCGGATTATATGCCGGTAAGAAAAAAGGAAATCCCTGAATATGATCCCAATGAAAATGAGAGAAAACTATATTTATTATATTTTGGTTTACTTCTTCCTCTATTATTTCTTTTCCTAATTTTCTGATTCCGGTCCCTGCATCAAGTATTGCAATCCGGTTAACTTTTTCACGGAGGATCCTGAAACATGTAGTATTGCCTCCATATTTCTCAAATTCTCTGCCACAAACAGGCACAGAGCCTCTGACTCCGTAAAATTTTACTTTCACTTTAATAAAGTTTTACTAAAGGTCTGAAAAAGATTTTAAAAAATCTAACTGAAAATATTAATGTGAAAATTTCGCAGTAAGGAAAGTTATAATCGGGATTTCTGTTTTTTATTAAAAAAAATTGGATAAGATTAGGATAAAAAAGATGTTGTTTCCAAAACAATTTCTACCTGGAGAATTATTTTATAAAAAATATTTGCGCATCTCAGTTATATTCAGGGGAGGTTAACTTAAAAGAAATTAAACTTCCCTCCAAAACAGCAGACGAATAAATAACAGAGTTTTTAATTCTGTTTTCCGGCAAATGCTGTTTGCCTGTACGCCAAATGCACTTCAGGAATCCTTTTTATTACTTTTTTTGAGTTAAATTTGCAGATTAATAATTACCCGGGGCTGACCGGTTTTGACAGCATAGTTCTTTGTAAGTATAAGCATGTAGCGCGTTGCGTAATTAGCGCTTTAATCTGAATGCGAAAACCTTAAATGGCAATACACAATTTGCCATGGCTGCGTAATCGATAGATTCGCTTCCATTAGGGCCGTTGAGCTGGCCAGGCCTGTTGCCACGCTCTTCCGCCGACTCAACAAAAAACGGGCTGCTGTAATTGAAGGCTGTGACAATTGCTTAAGACCATTCAGCTAAGGAAAAGGTTGGTTTGTTTTGCTCCTGCTTTTTCCCGACAAATAATGCAAAAATAAACATGTAGAAGGCTTACAGCGAATATGTTTGGACCAGGGTTCGAATCCCTGCAGCTCCACTTTTTTAAACATGTGGAAGGCGTACGGCTAATGCGTTTGAACTCCCGATAGCAATCGGGACAGTTCCACTTTTTTAATAACCTCCCGGACGTACAAATCCGGGAGGTTATTTATTTTACAAAGCATTGAAATGATTTTGCAAATAAAATCCAAAGGGTTTAATGTATTTATTTTATATCCAAAAAATTGATGTCATAACACTTACTTTTACAAACTTTTTAAGCAAAATGAATTAATGGAGCCTCAGCTATTTTATCAAAAACGTGTATCAGATTTAAACACTCAATTAAAAAAATTAAAACAACGAAAGTCTTCCTTTGCATGGATGCGTCTTGGAGCTATTATTGCAATTATTGAAGGGTTTTATTTGTTTTGGTCTTTGGGGATTATTTATGTAATTATTGCGACTATTATTTTACTGTTTATTTTCGTTCGGCTTATTTATGCTGACCTCAAAAATCTGTCAGAGATAGAACATACATCCCGCCTTATTCGCATCAATGAAGAAGAATTAAAATGCCTTGCGGGAGATTACTATGATTTCGATGCAGGTACAGAACATATTCCCAAAGAACATCCTTACTCTAATGATCTTGATATTTTTGGAAGGGCATCCATATTTCAATATATTAACCGCACTACCTCCGAGCCGGGAAGCAGGCAGTTGGCTGAATATTTAAAATCCGCCGCATCTATTCCTGTGATTGAACAAAGACAACAAGCGGTGAAGGAACTGTCAACAAAAAGGTTGTGGATACAGGAATTGCAGTCTTTTGGTAAAAAAAATAAAATCACATTCTCTACAAAAAACAGGTTGGAAAAATGGATGAAGGAGCCTCCTGTTTTCTCGAAGTTTAAACCATGGAAGTGGATGCGATATGTATTACCCGCAATTATTTTAAGCATCATCGCTTTGTACACTTTTGATGTGGTAAGCCCGACAGTGTTGCTTTTGGGACTTTTGATATTTCTTATCATTGCCTACCAGCTAAATAAATACATAGCTCCGGTTCATGAGCAATTATCTAATGTAGCAAAAGAATTCGAGACACTGTCGTCAAGTATTTCAGCAATAGAAAGAGAAAACTTTGAAAGTTCTTTATTAAAAGAATTACAATCGGCTTTTATTGGAAAAGAAAAAAAAACTTCTGCTGATATTTATAAAATAAAAAAACTGCTCGATATGTTGGATACTAGATATAATCTTGTGTTAGCACTAACGTTGAATCCCTTGCTTCTATGGAATCTGCAGCAGGTACTTGATCTTGAAAAATTGAAAGAAAGCATGCAAAACAACTTAAGTTCATGGTTTGATACGTTAGCAGATTTTGAAGCGTTGAACAGTTTTGGTGTTTTATATTTTAATCAACCTAAATGGGTTTTTCCAAAGGTAGTTCCGGAATATTTTTCTATACAAGGAAAAGAGATCGGGCATCCTTTGATACCGATAGAAAAAAGAGTAGATAATTTCATTGATATTCCGACCAATGCAGAACTCATGCTGGTAACGGGTTCTAACATGGCAGGTAAAAGTACTTACCTGAGAAGTATTGGTGTAAATGTAGTGCTGGCAATGGCCGGTGCTCCTGTTTGTGCTACGGAATTTAAAGTTTCACATGTACAGATTATCAGCAGCATGCGTATCACCGATAACCTGGAAGAAAGTACTTCTACATTTTATGCAGAACTAAAAAAACTGAAAACTATTATTGAAAAAGTGAATGCGGAAGAAAAAATATTTATTCTCTTGGATGAAATTTTAAGAGGCACTAATTCTCTCGACAGGCACACAGGGTCGAGGGCATTAATAAAGCAATTAATAAAAAAGAAATCCGCTGCCATTATAGCAACACACGATCTTGAACTGGCTAATTTGAAAGAAGAATTTCCCGGAAATATCCTGAACTTTCATTTTGATGTGGAGGTAAGTAATGATGAATTATATTTTGATTATCTTCTGAAACCTGGCATTTGCACAAGTTTGAACGCATCTATTTTGATGAAGAAGATTGGAATTGAGTTATAATGTGAATGTGAGAATGTGAAAATTCAGAAATAAGAAAATGATAAGCTATTATTCAAAATAGACAACTTACAGGAATTTTTGCAAGTGAAAGAAAAATAGAAATCATGAATATTCATTTGTTTACTACTTTCCAATTTGCTAATTTTCATATTAACTAATGCCCACTTCCCCATCCAAACCAATCATTCCCATTGGCATAAATTAAAAGTGCAAATAAAATAACCATTCCCACAATTTGGGCGTACTCTAAAAATTTATCGCTAGGTTTTCTCCCTGTTATCATTTCTCCAAGAGTAAATACTACGTGGCCTCCATCTAAAGCAGGTATAGGTAACAGGTTCATAAAAGCAAGTATGATAGAAAAGAACGCGGTTATTTTCCAGAAAGCTTCCCAGTTCCAACCACCGCTTGGAAATATGGAAGCCATTGTCTTGAATCCACCAAGACCTTTGTAGGCACCTGTTTCAGGATTTAAAATCATTTTAAACTGCTGAATATATGAACTTAATTGTCTGCCGGTCATTCTAACTCCGGCAGGGAATGAAGCAAGAAGCCCATATTTTTTGGTTTCAAGCTTTAATATTCCAAGACTGTCAGCCTGATTTTCATTTATCAAAGCAAAACCAATTTGACCGGCAGTATCTACAAGAACTTTTACGTGAACAGGCTTCTGGTCCCTGATGATTGAAAGGGTCACACTATCCCCTTTTTTGTTTAGAAGTAGAGGCTTTATCTGATCAAAATAATTTGCCGGAGTTGAGTCCACCGCAGTAATTCTATCAAACACCTGCAAGCCTTCTTTTTTTGCGTTTGATGGATTGGTAGTATCAAAACCGCCTATAATAACAGGTAACCTGGGTTGCAGTAAAAACTGGCTACGTTTCCCTTTTTTCTCTACCAATTGCTCTATCAAATTGATAGGGATATTAATAGTTTCCTGTTTGCCATCTCTTTCAAGAGTTATCTGTTTCCCCAATATAATTTTCATAGGGAGTTCGTCAAAATATTTTACAGGTTCACCGTTTACCGCCTCAATTTTATCACCGTTCCTTAAACCAATTTTAGTCATCAGGCTATCAGTAACCCATATCCCATCTTTTGCATTTTGGATTGGTAGTTTGGTTTCGCCCCATTTAAAAAGGATCATGGCGTAAATAAAAAAAGCAAGCAAGACATTCATCGTTACACCTGCTAACATGATTATAAGCCGTTGCCATGCGGGTTTGCTCCTGAATTCCCACGGCTGAGGAGGTTGGTTCAGTTGTTCTTTATCCATACTCTCGTCTATCATTCCGGCAATTTTCACATATCCTCCCAGAGGAAGCCAGCCCACTCCATACTCTGTTTCACCTACTTTCTTTTTAAAAATAGAAAACCAGGGATCAAAAAACAGATAGAATTTTTCCACGCGGCATTTAAACCATTTCGCAGTAATAAAATGGCCAAATTCATGAATGATCACCAAAATTGAAAGAGAAAAGAGAAGGTAGCCCGCCTGCAAACCTACTGCTGGCCAATTGATTGAAGTAAATGATAATAAAGTCATATTTTATTTACGGTCTGCAAAAGCAGATTTTTAATGTTTTTTTTGTATTTTTCTTTTGATGGTTAGTGGGATGAATTACATTTTTATTAAAGAAGCCGCGAAATTACGAGCCTCACCATCGCTTTCAAAATAATCTGCAAGGTTTGGCTTTTCTATATAATTTATTTTTTGCAATGCTTTTTCCACTACGGCAGTAATGTCCAAAAAGCCAATGCGGTTATTTAAAAAAGCCCAGACTGCTATTTCATTTGCTGCATTTAGAATGCAAGGAAGATTTCCTCCTTTTTCCAAAGCGCTCATTGCCAGGCTAAGGTTACGGAATGTCTTGATATCAGGTTCTTCAAATGCCAGGACCGGAATCTTTTTAAAATTTGCACGCGGATAATTAGTAGCAATTCTTTGAGGAAAAGTTAGTGCATATTGAATAGGAAGTTTCATGTCGGGCAATCCCATTTGTGCTTTTATGCTGCCATCTTCA
>DASSHD010000765.1:0-3284 GCA_035693085.1 Hanamia sp.
TTTCGCAGAGAGGTAGGAACCATCTTCTAACTCTTCAAAAAAACCTTTATCATAATATTTTTCTTCTTTCATATAATTCAGATCCCTTCTACTATTTTATTTTTTTTCAACAATTTTTGATACCTGGCATTAAACCATGCAATCATACTTAGCTTAATTAAAAAATGCAAGGGATGCGGCTTAAATCTTTTAAGAACAAAGTCAGTGATAAATTTTTGACCTAAATGAGCCGGATATTTTTTATGAAGATAATCAGTCAGCCGGTTTCTATTTTCATAATTATTTTTAATTCCCTCAATCATCGAATCTGAAGTTACTCTATACCGGAAACCTATTTGTGGCAAATACCTGAATTTTTTTCCTGAGAAAGCGATCCTTAGCCACATTTCCCAATCCTCCCAACCTGATTTTATTTCTTTCATTTTTGTATCATAGCCTCCCAATTGGTCAAAAACAGATTTCCGTACCATTGCACACGCATCAATAAAATTCGCAATCATTAATCGTTGCAAATTAAATTCACCCACAACCCACTTCCCTGATTTGGTTCCAAAATATTCAGCATCGCTATATACTACATCCACCGAAGGCTCTGATTCAAATACCTGAACAGCTTTTTTGAGAAAATCAAGATCTATAGAATTGTCTGCATCCAATAACATAATAAATTCTCCCTTAGCAGAGGAGATACCTGTATTTCGTGCAGCTGCCAATCCCATATTTTCCTGATCAATAATCTTATAATTCCTGGCTCTAAATGATTCTAATGTTTTGATAGTCTCCTTTTCTGTCGAACCGTCATTCACAATAATTAATTCGTAAAAAGTATTTTTCGGGTCCAGATTAAAAAGTGCATCTGGTAAATACTTTCCATGATTATAACAGGGAATTATGATTGAAATTCTGGGTGACAATATTTTAAACAATTTTAATTAAACAAAAATATTTTCCAATTCTTAATGTAAAAATTTTAATTAAAGGTGATGAATTGCTTTATTTTATTTTCATCCCAAATAAAAATGCATTAATTATCTGATATCGTACATGCTTCGGATAAATAATGTAAAAACAGTTTCAAAGCCTTCTTTTTATCATTATCCAATCCAAAACTGATACAATCTTTGTAATAATGGTGAAGATCGAAAATATCAACTGAATTTTCATTCACTACCTTATCCAGATCATTTAATCCCAATGCATTCGCCTCATTAAATCCTTTAATAAAATCATCTCCCAGTTCTTTATTACTAATCCAGGCTGCAAATACAAATGGTAACCCGGTAAATTTTTCCCATTCCAATCCGAGATCATAAATGTAAGGCGAAATTTTTCTTTGTTGCAAAGCACGGTCACCAATAACAAGCCCTGCGATAGTTCCTGAAATTCCGGATTGATAATTCCCGGATGTTTCTTCAAAAGCAACATTTATTTTCCAAAAATCTCTGATTAAAATTTTTAGTAGTTCGACGGAAGTGCGGCTCTGATAATCCAATAAAATATTTTTTATTTCATCTAAAGGAACTTCACTGAACAGGCAAACGCTTGCTACTTCACCGGAACACCCTATGCAATAATCTGAAATGATATGATATTCACCCATTTCCGGAATAACAGCCACAGGCACTAAGCCAACATCAATCTTATTTTCCAATAACATGGAAGCAATCTTTGAAGGATAATCTATTATAAGATCCACTTCATTTTTCATCATTCCATGTTCAAATCCGTAAATCAGAGGCTTTGTATTCAAATAACTTACCGCTCCTACCCGAATCTTTTTCTGCAACGTTTACTTTAATTTTGCGGCAAATTTAAGGGTGAATGGTGAATGAACAATGGTGAATTCCGGGAAATAGAAAATCTAAATATTTGTCTACCTACCGGTAGGCAGGTTTGTTTACTGAATATTACTCCCAACAATAGAAGATTAGAACAATTCAACAATAGAATTATAAAGCAATTAACAATATAATTTAATGGAACTTAAACCTCTTACTGCCATCTCCCCCATTGACGGGCGTTACAGAACCCAGCTTCAACACCTTGATGAATATTTTTCTGAATTTGCTTTGATAAAATATCGTGTAAAAGTAGAGATTGAATATTTTCTTTTTTTATCTCAAAAAAAGTTTTTTAAAGTCCCGACTCCGTTAAAAAAGCAGCTCATAAAAGTTGCAGATGAGTTTTCAATAGCTGATGCAGAGAAAATAAAGGCTACTGAAAAAATTACCAATCACGATGTGAAAGCAGTTGAATATTTTTTAAAAGAAAAGTTGCAAACTATAGGTGGCACGGGTATTCAGGAATGGATACACTTCGGATTAACATCACAGGATATTAATAATACTGCTCTTCCGCTTTTGTGGAAAGATGCCATGGAACATGAATATTTGCCTGCTGTTATTAACCTGCAGCACGAACTTTATGCACTCGCATCACAATGGAAAGAAATTCCGATGCTTGCCAGAACTCATGGCCAGCCTGCATCTCCTACAATTCTGGGAAAAGAGATTATGGTTTTTGTAGAAAGAATAGAGGATCAGATTCAACAGTTCAGTTACATTCCATTTACCGGAAAATTCGGAGGCGCTACCGGGAATTTTAATGCCCACTATGTAGCGTATCCGAAAACAAACTGGATTGCTTTTGCCAATCAATTCCTTGAAGAAAAATTAGGATTGCAACGTCAGCAATACACCACGCAGATAGAACATTACGATTTACTTGCTGCTCACTTTGATGCTATAAAAAGGATCAATACCATCCTGATAGATCTTTGCCGGGATATCTGGACATACATCAGCATGGATTATTTTAAGCAAAAAATAAAAGCGGGTGAAATAGGCAGCAGCGCTATGCCTCATAAAGTGAATCCGATAGACTTTGAAAATGCAGAAGGAAACCTGGGTTTAGCAAATGCTTTACTGGAGCACTTTTCAGCAAAACTTCCCATATCACGTTTGCAAAGAGACCTTACTGATTCTACTGTTATCAGGAATATCGGAGTACCGGTTGCACACACATTACTTTCCATCTTATCTATTAAAAAAGGGATTGGAAAGTTGATTTTAAATGAAGAGAAATTACATTCCGATCTTGATAATAACTGGGTTGTAGTTGCAGAAGCTATTCAAACTATTTTAAGGAGAGAAAATTATCCAAAACCTTATGAAGCCTTAAAAGAACTGACCAGGGGAAAGAGTTCAATTGATAAAAAAGCCATTCATTCTTTTATTGATTCTTTAAAAATTTCTGCTACGTTAAAAAAAGAATTAAAAGCAATC
>DASSHD010000766.1:0-7431 GCA_035693085.1 Hanamia sp.
TGAAATAGTTAAAGAAAAATATTTTGTAATTTTATTCAAAAACCATGAAATACTTACATACCTACTTAGCATCAATTATCTCCTTCTTTTTCCTATGTTTACTCTCATCATGTGGAAGCGGTAGCGACATACCGTCAGAGCAACTTGTTTTAAAAAGCCTTAATGAAACTATCAAGCCACCTTTGGAATATTCAGATTTGAAAAAGATGGATGAAAAGACTGGCAGTGATAATGGTAAGGATGTTTATTGGATCAGGTTTCAAGCAAAATTAATAGCTTCTGAAGATTTACAGGTTTTTACTAAAAGAGGCTGGACAGGAATGGATACTTTTTATGTAGCTTCCTCTGACACATCTATGCTGAATAAGATTCATAATGAAATAACAGCAACCAAAAATTACAATAAGCAATTTGGTACATTTAATAAATCTTACCAGGAAGCCAAAACCTATAAGAAAGGTGATTTAATAAAGGAAGAAGTGAGGGGTCTTAATTTTAAAAAGACTGATAAGGGATGGATTGTAACAAAATAAAAACCGGAATCCTCACCTTTTTGCTTTTCTAATCTGACCTTTTTTCAAATCTTCATTATAATCATTTAGGCGCGGGTAATCTTCAATAATATTTACGGCAAAGGCTTCCTTAAATTTTTGCGTATAGATTTTCCCCATTTCGTCATTATCCACGGCAGATATAATTTTTAATCCGGATATTGCTTTTGCATTTGCAATAATACTTTTAACTGTTTCTAATTGACCTGCTGTAACACTGCCGCTAAAAGAAACATACCAGGAATTTTTCTTCCCCTTTATTTGATGATAAGACAACGCATCTATTGGGCTTTCTGTAAGTATTGCAGCTTCTAAAGTTTTAGGCATATTAGAATGCCAAATACCAATTGAGCGGTTGCTTCCTTCTATTACATGCTTGAATTGCTTATTGCGTATTTCAAAGCCAACAATCTCTCCGGAATGATTGAAATAAGGAAAGCCAATATTATTATAATCGCCCACTTTTACATTAAATACTTTGTCTTTGAATAAAGGATCGTTAATGGTTTGAGGTAGAATCCCTCTGTAATGCAGGTAGAAAGGATTCTTCAATTCAGAAAGTCCTTCAGGTAAAAAAAATTCTTTTTCAGAATATTCTTTCACTAAATAAATTACATCCGTTTTAAACCTACTTTTTTCCGGCAAAGGCAGATTTTGATAATTGTATAACACGGTATTAATATTCCCCACTTCTGATTTATCATTGTCGTATGGAAATATGGAACCTATCCTGTTCTTTACGAAATTGATCAGGGTTCCCTTGTCCTTTTCATCATGAGGATTAAAATATCCCTGGTTAGCTGTTGACCGGGGATTAACGATTATGATTTTATCGCCTGAAGCTTCGTCTTTTAATACAGGCCATTTGATGCCGTCTTTTTTACTGATTTTATAGCCAACAGATACCGCCATTTCTATAATTGAAATTTCGTTTCTGAAATCACGGAAAGATTTTAAGTGGTTCATTTTTTGAAAAGTTTTTATTTTTTTTGAATTTGCAAATAGTAATCAGCGCTGTCTGTTTTCAATTCTAAATATTGAACATTATCCTTTGTAAATATTTTTGCCGGGATCATAAATTGAGATGGTTGTTTATCAGAAGTTGTAAAAAAAAATATCGCTGAAAAGAATATAACAAGCAGAGAAGGTATCAGCCATTTTCCCAAGCCATACAAAAAATAATCCCTTCCTGTTTTGAATGTTACTTTGGGTATCCTGCCAATATCCCTTTTAATATCTGTCTGCATTTCATTCACTCTTATAAAAAAATAAAGGATTTCATCGTCAAAGCTGATATCGTATTTATTGCGATAATGTGTCCTGAACTCTTCCAGTATTTTTTGATAATCAGTCATACTAAACCTTTGCTATTTCTCTTTTAATAATGGTTTTTGCAGCAAAGGATTTATAGGATGAAAAGCCCATTCCATTACGGATATTTTCGGTGATGATCTGGCCTGAGTTCCTGTCAACATGAATGTCTCCAAAACGAGCCATTTTGATTTTTGCTTTCCTGGAAAACTCTTCCAGTTCATCAATCAGTAACTGATAATTCCAAAAAGTTAATTCGTTTAAATACATCACAATCTCAAATTTGCCTTTCACTATTGAAACCAGGTTTTTTAAATAATTGAAAGTGCTCGCATAAGAAGTACCCCCACTCATAATGACATTGAATACAAATTTTGCCTTTAGCTCC
Organism: Hanamia sp.; assembly: GCA_035693085.1. Classification (GTDB taxonomy): domain Bacteria; phylum Bacteroidota; class Bacteroidia; order Chitinophagales; family Chitinophagaceae; genus Ginsengibacter. The sequence goes on from DASSHD010000766.1 coordinate 2,251, forward strand.
TTCTCAAATTCTTTGAATTCTTCTATTGTAAAATCCAGTGAGAAAAGAGAGGGAAGCTGCTCACTCTCCGGAGCGCCGAAATCATAAAAAATTTCATCGAATGGCTGTGAATTGAAAGCCTGTAAAATATCATACAATTTTTCTCTTTCAATTTTTTTGAGGTGATCAAATATGTCAACAGAAAATAACCTGTTTGCTTCCTGCTGAGCTAAAAAATTAAGCTGCCGGGTAGATGTTTGCGTGGAGCTGTCCAGGTCAACAAAAGCAACCTTTTCATTTTTTTCGTATTTTAATGCCTGCAGATAAGTGAGCATAGACTTCCCAGCGCCGCCTTTTGATTGAATGTTAAAGTAAAACGTTTTCATTTTTATTTTTTGATTATTGATTTTGAGAATTAGCATCCGACCTGATTACTTTAATAACTACCGGCTCACGCTCTACTACCTTCGGTATGGACGGTTTGAAATTTTTGATCCATTCCTGGTTTGCTTTTTCAGATAAAGAATTGACTGTAGTTTCCTTAATTATGTGATGAAAGGATGGCTTATTACTGTCTTTATATCGGCTAAGCCACGACCAGAAAGTTTTACGGTTAATTTTGTCTTCCGGAATAGAGAGGCGCTCTGTAATATTTTTCAGAACGATACGCGGCTTCAGGTTTAATATTTCTTCTTTTGTAAGAATGTCTTCCACTAAATCGAATTTCCCATAGCCGTCTGATAGTATTCTATCCCTTACTTTTTGTTCACTGGATTTTAATTTCATTAATAATATAATTTATAATTAACAAATTTATATACATTAAATTAATTAAACAAAATTTTGAAAAAACTTAATTGAAGATTAATGAAGACTTATGAACAGACTTAAAGAATTTTAAAGATTATGAAAGATTCTTGCATTCCTTCAAAGCTCTCTTTAAAGATAAATGCCTATTAATAAAGCGTTATTAGGATATATCATTTAAGGTCTGGAAAATTGTGCAGAACGTGACAAGATGTGTCTTTGTCTTTACATTCCAAAGACGATCTTGCCTCCGCCAAAGCGGAGGAATAAAAATTTTGTCGCAACTTATTTTTATTAATTAAAGTGATTTAATTATAACTTTGATTTATAATAATGAATTTTGATTTATAATAATGAATTATGAAAGAAGTAAGGATTCAGATAAATTTCAGAATGACGAAAAGCCTGAAAACAAAATTAAAACAGCAAGCTAACGATCTGGGTATTTCTATGCGAAAAATGATCGAACATCAAATTGAGAATACCCCACTGATAGATAATAGAACGAAGAAAGAAAAATTTGCAGCAATACATGCACTCTGCAAAGAAATTAATTATATCGGAAAAAACATCAATCAAATCACAATAGCCCTGCGTCAAATAAACGCAAATAAAAAAATAGAAGACGGAGATTTTTTGATGCTTGTGCAGGAATTGAAAAAATATAATGAAAAGAGAAATGAGATCAGTGAACTGTTAGGCAAAAATTTATTTTGAAATGAACAGCGCTATCTTCAAAATAATGCCTGCTGCCGGTAGTAATTTTAATGCGGTCAACTACAATGAGAAGAAAGTGAAGCAAGGAACGGCTGGCCTTGTCTATTTTGAAAATTTCGGAAACCTACAGGATAAGAAAGAAATATCCAAAGAAGAATTTCAAAAATATTTAAAGGCATACTCTGCCAGGAATAAAAAAATTAAAAACCCGGTATTCCATGCAACGTGTAGTTGCAGAGGTAAGGAACTGAATCATGAACAATTGAAAGATATTGCTTTGGAAGTTATTCAACAATTAGGTTATTCGGAAAATCCAATTTTAATTTATGAACACCATGACACAAATAACAATCATATACATATTGTTTCCAGCAGGGTTGGGATTAATGGCAAAAAGATTAAAGATAATTTTGAAGGCAAAAGGGCAAATCAATATCTTAATGCGATTTTAAACAGGGAACCGCACCAGGAATTTAATCTACATCTAAATACATCACTATCTTATCAATTTGGAACGCATGCCCAATTTGCCCTGCTTATGGAATTAAAAGGCTATAAAACACAAAAGAAAGAAGGGCAATTTCTTTTTTTTAAGCATGGAGAGAAACAGGGAAGTATTAAGCTATCAGACCTTGATAAAAAAATAGTTTTAAACGAAAAACTGGAAAAAAATAACAATCAGGTAAAAGCAATTATTTATAAATACAGAAATCACTATTCTGGGAAACTAAGAAGCAACCATGACGATAAATTTACTACCGAAGAAAAAAAGTTTGAGAGTGACCTGACGAATTTTTTAAAACAAAGATTTGGGTTTGATTTTATTTTCTTTTCGGGAAAGGACAAAAGACTTCCTTATGGGTATGTTCTGATAGATCATAATAAGAGGGAAGTGTATAAAGGCAGCGATTTGATTAAACTTGATCTGTTTACTACAGATGTAGTAAACAGAGAAAAAGAGCGCTTTTCTATACATAACAATAATGTGTACACGACATTACCAAAAGAGAATGCCAATGAGAAATTTAATGAAGCAGGTGATTATCGGAATGAAATGCAGTTGGGAGATATTTTGAGCAGTTTCCTGGAAGAAGTTGAGAGAGCCAATTATCAGGGAAATGGCCGGGCAAGAAACAAGCGGTATCGGAAACGGAAGGGTATCTGAACCTTATTTAAAAAAAATATTTTGGATCACTTTTTATAAATATTAGTAAAGCTATTTAAAAATAATTTTTATAATTATAAATTTAAGTATTAATATTGTGCATTAATATTAATTTAAGTTATAATTATAGTTTATGCCGTTCAGCCAATTCATCTCCATTGTACTTGGAATTTTAGGAAGCTACTATTTTATCATCATCCTTTTTGATGTATTAAAATCAAACTCCCCCGCTGTCCAGGCAACCAATCATACCATCCGGTTTGAAAGTAGGGAAGACCCTGTAATAATTGCTGAGGAACCGGAAAGAATCGAAAGACTCTCCAATTCTGAGGATAAAAAAAGCCACGAAAAATATTTACCTGCTGAAGAACGAGAAGTTCGCTTTAAAATGAAATCCCCAATGATTGATTTGGGACTGGAAACAATATCTGGTGAGGCTTATACAGTGAATGCGAAAAATCTTTCAAAATTTATGTTTTCCTGAATTTGATAAATAAAACCTGATAACTATGTCCATCCTTCATTTTTTAGATATTATGCCAACGGGGAGCTTGCCGGGTATCAATTCATCTTTTAAACATGAAATATGGCCGCTCTTAAAAATACTTTGTTATACAGTGGCGGCTTTGATAGGGCTAATTGCCGGATTGCGTGTTTATAATCTTTGGAACGTCAATGGAAGGCATCATGTGCATATTGATTCGCAGGTTATTTCGTGGGGAGCGGCGGCAATCTTTTTATTGGTGGCAACCCTATTTATTAATGTGGTATTAATGTAATAGATATGAAGTTTTTGGATATAGGAATTGATTATGGCGACTTGTCTGCTTTGATATTAACGATCGGAGGCTGTCTGGCACTTATAGGCGCGGTGGTGATTTATAAAAAATGGAGTATGGGAAATCACAATATAGAAAACGAAGTACTGATGTGGGGAGGAGGTATTGTGATGCTGATTATCATCCAGGTTTTTATTAAAGTGATGTTTGGAATGTGATACTATCAAAATGTTTTTTAATTCAATTTTTAATAGCTAAACAATCATTTATGAAGAAGATGGTAAATCAAATCGAAAAGAAAAAGATGATTTTCTTTTCCATGTTAACCTTAATGGCTCTTACACCGGTCATTGCAAGCGCAGGTACCTTACTGGATATTAATAGTGGCCTAACGCAGGCAGCCACCACTATTGGCGGCACTTATGACCTGGTGTCCAAGCTTTGCCTCGCAATAGGCGCTATTGTAGGGCTGGCAGGGGGCATCCGGGTTTATGTCAAATGGAATAACGGGGATCATGAAATTCAAAAGGAAATTATCGGGTGGGGCGGAGCCTGTGTATTCCTGCTTTTAACCGGCACAGTCCTCAATGTTTTCTTTACTTAGAAGCAACTATGAAAAGCCCCGCAGCTAACCAACGGGAGGGGTTTGCTTATAAATCGCCCCTCCCGTTATTTGAAAAACCTACACCATGCAAACAGAAGAATTCGCGATTTATAAAGGACTACAACGCCCGTTGGTCTTTAAAATGTTTAAGGGAAAATTCATTTATTATGCGGGAGCCGTACTGGTCGCCGGTATCATCATAGCCGGGCTTATAACAGCAATTATTTCGAGCATAGCGGGACTGATTGTTCTTTTTGTCCTTACCGTACCAGGATTACTCTATGTAATCAACAAACAAAAGGAAGGCCTCCATAATAAAAAAAGAGAGAAAGCCATATTCATTCACAAACCTGTTTCCAGAAGATAAAAGATTAAGCTACTTACTAATGAGAAGAAAAGAATTTCTAAAACCATTTATAGGCATAAAACAAGAAATACCCGGTTTTAATGTAGTGTACAGCAGCACCGGTAGTTTATCTATAATCATGAGAATTTTTAATCTTTGTCCTCAGTATGGGGCCGATGCAGAAAATTATGAAAACTATCACATGCTTTTCGGGCAGATCATCAAATTATTAGGTGATGGCTATACTTTACAGAAGACGGATATTATCGCTTCCCAAAAATATTCCAAAGATATTGATGGGCTTGAAGACTATTTATCCAAAAAATACTTTGAGCATTTTGAGGGTAGGATTTATAAAGAAATTACAACCTATTTGATCATTACAAAGGAATCTGCCAAAGGGCATTTCTTCAGCTTCGATGCAAAGGCGCTGAAAGAATTTTTAGACAAAGCTGGGAAGGTGGTGGATACCATAAAAAATCAAAAAATTACCTGTACCTTATTATCCAAACAGGAAATTGAAACTCTTTATAAAAGATATATTGCATTTAATTTTTCGGATAAACAGTTTGCCATCGGCAATCTTTCCTGTGATGAGAAAGGAGTATATTATGAAGATAAAAGCCTCAAATCAATTTCTCTGATTGATATAGATGAAATCAACCTGCCGTCAAACGTTACCACCTTTACCGTCAGCCAGGAAACAGGGAAAACCTTTCCTGTGGATAATCTTGCCTTTTTACTGAATGTAAACGCAGATACCATTTTATACAACCAGGTTATC
>DASSHD010000767.1:0-4935 GCA_035693085.1 Hanamia sp.
GATTAGCCGTCAAAAATATGAATCTGACAACGAAAAATTAAATAGAGTTTTAAATAAAATGCCGGTAAAAGAAAGGCAATTGCTGGATATTACCCGCCAGCAGGGAATTAAGAGTGGAATTTATACTTTCCTTTTACAAAAGAGAGAAGAAGCTGCAATAGCTGCTGCGGGAATTGTAGCTAATTACCGAATATTAGATAAACCTGAAGCAGCAGGGATAGTAAAGCCTGAGCCTGTAAGAATTTATATCTGGTATATTCTGATTGCTCTTGTATTAATATCATTGTACATTTATATTATAGAATTTTCAAGTACCAGACTCAAATTCAGGTCGCAGATAGAAAGCCATACAAAAGTTCCGATTCTTGCTGAAATTGCCTTTCAACCTAGTAAAACTAATTTTCCAATCGTAGTTGAGGAGGGAAAACGAACGCTCATTGCTGAAGAATTCAGGGAATTAAGAACTAATCTGAATTATATTACTTTTAATACAAAGGAAAACAGCAAAGTGATTTTAATTACCTCCTCTATACCTAATGAAGGAAAGAGCTTTGTTGCCATTAATACCTCCATAAGTTTATGTCTTACAGGTAGTAAGGTGGTTTTATTGGAATTCGATCTCAGAAAACCTAAGATCAGTAAAGAACTTGGCATTAATAGAAATCCTGGATTAAGCACTTTCTTTATAGGAAAATCCAAACCTGAGGAAATTGTAATACCTCATCCTAATATTCCTAAATTTAGCATTATTCCTTCCGGCCCCATACCACCCAATCCTTCAGAGTTGATAAGTAGCCCCAGGCTTGGGGAATTATTTGATTACTTAAAGCAGCATTTCGATTATATTATTATTGATTCACCGCCGGTAGGTTCAGTAACTGATGCCAAGATTCTGGCTGATGCAGCCGATGCTACATTATATATTATAAGGCAGAATTATACTCATAGCTCATTTCTTGAATTAATTAATGATGTTCAAAAGAAAAAGATTCTTCCTAACCTTAATATTGTTTTCAACGGAATAAAAGTAAAAACTATTCCCGGTTATAGATATGGTCAATCTTATGGATATGGTTATGGGTATGGCTACGGGTATGGCTATGGGTATGGCTACACCGAGAATGAGAAAAAGCAAAGTCACTGGTGGAAGTTTTGGAAATAAAAGCTTTTAATAAAATTAATTTATTGATAATAGGGTTCCTCTAAAAACTTACCATTTCCTCTCTTTTGGAGTTGTTCTCCTGAGCTTGTCGAAGGAGGAATTAAAATTAAAGGTGAGCCTGCCTGACGGACAGGGTTAAACAAAAGAAACAAGTTTTTAGAGATGCCCTGAAGAAAAAGATCCGGTTTTTTATATACTATTGACTAAAGAAAGATATTTTGGAATCAGTAAAGGAAAGAAAATTAGGGATTATCATTCAGGCAAGAACAGGTTCAACCAGGTTGACTGGAAAGATATTAATGCCCATCGGAGATAAGCCCATGGTATTATACTTATACAATCGCCTTAATGATTATTTTGATATTCCGGTTGTTATAGCAACTACAGATAATTCTCAGGATAACCATTTGGCTGAAATGTTAGTTAACCTGGATATCAAAATATATCGCGGTTCTGATAATAATGTAATTTCCAGATTTATTGGTGCAGCTCGATATTTTGGTTTTACAGATATTGTCCGGGTTTGCGCTGACAGCCCATTGCTGGATATGTATTTTCTTGATAAATTGATCAGGGTGTGGAAAGATGATACTATGAGTGACTATATTTCTTTTGAATTTAACGAAAAGCCGGTGATACGATCTCATTTTGGAGTTTTTGCGGAGATTGTAAAATTATCAACGCTGGAAAAGGTTGCCGGTTTATTTGGCGATAACAACATATATCTTGAGCATGTTACAAATGGGGTTTACATGAATCCGGATATTTTTAAGATCAGGTTATTAAATCTTGATAGAGAATTGGCTCCTTTTGAAGGTATTCGTTTGACTATTGATACAAAAGAAGATTTTGAAAGAATATCAGAGCTAATGCCTAAACTAAAAAATATAAATTTTGAAGAAATTGCAAATTATGTCAAATCGAAACCTGAATTGCTTTTGGGAATGAAACAAACAATCCTGGAAAATTCAAAATAAAAATAAATGAATACCACTTACATAATTGGCGAAATAGGACAAAATCATAATGGTTCTGTAGATATTGCTAAATTGATCATTGACCTTGTTGCAAGGCCTATCGAAGAAGATTCACTTCATATTAAACTAAGGCCTATTGATGCTGTAAAACTAACAAAGAGGGATTTGAAACATGAATTATCAAATTCACAGATGGATGCACCTTACAATAGCCCTAATTCTTTCGGAAAAACTTATGGAGAACATCGCGCGTTTCTTGAGTTGGATGATGGGCAGCATTTTGAACTTTATAAATATACTAAACAAAAAGGGCTTGATTTTGTTGAAACTTTGTGTGCTACAGGTTGTCTTTCTATCCTTAAATTATTTTCTCCCGATTATTTAAAAGTAGCCAGCAGAGACCTTACTAATCTGCCTTTATTAAAAGCCCTTGCTGAGACAAAAATTCCTATAATACTTTCAACAGGAATGGCTGGCAAAAGCCAGTTGGATGAAGCTCTGGGAATTATTGATAAATACCATAATAAGATTACGATTCTGCATTGTGTTTCGCAGTATCCCACCGAGCCAAAGAATGTGAACCTGCTTACTATTACTTATCTTTTGAAACACTATCCTCAATACACCATAGGTTACTCTGATCATACAATTGGCATAGCAACTCCGCTGGCTGCAGTAGCGATGGGCGCTAAAGTAATTGAAAAACATGTTACTATAGACAGAAGAATGAAGGGGACCGATCAGTTAGGATCACTTGGCCCTGATGGAGTCAACAGAATGATAAGAGATATCAGGCTGTTTGAAATGTGGCAGGGAGTGGAAGATATATATATCGAACCATCTGTAGAATCAGCCAAAAATAAATTGGAGCGCTCTATCGCAGCAAAAAGAACGATTAAAGCCGGAGAAAGAATAACTGAAGCTGACCTGCATCTTCTCTCGCCGGGAGATGGTATTAAATGGTCAGATAAAGAAAAGATTATTGGTTGTATTGCCAAAAATGAAATCATGGTAAATGAGATTATTTATCCCGATTTTATTGAACTAAAAAAGGATAATTAGTTGTTCTTGAAAAATTAAATAGAAATTCCTTTTAATTGTTTGTTCACTGTAATTTTCATTTTTAAAAGTAGTTGATTAGTTGTCTAAAATCTGTTACCCCAAACCTTATTAGTCTCTAAATAGGCTCGTTGATGTTCCGCTAGAAACAACTACGAAAACGCAGTTTTCAATTCGTGTTATTTTGTGAAACCTGGTCGTCAGGCAGGTTCGTGGCTGAGAAAATTTATCTGTATAGTAGTAATCCTGGTTATTTGCCTGCCTACCGGACAGCCTGCCTGTCCGGTAGGCAGGGTGGGTTTGTTTACTGAAAACTTTTAATATGTTACCTAAATTGGTATTAACAGATATTGACGGTGTATGGACTGATGGTGGCATGTATTACGACCAGACAGGAAATGAATGGAAGAAGTTTAATACTTCCGATAGCGCCGGAGTGATCTTTTGTCATCAACATAATATACCTGTTGGTATTATTACCGGGGAAGACACTGAAATTGTAAAAAGAAGATCAGACAAATTGAAAATTGATCACCTGTTTCAGGGAGTGTCCAATAAATTAGAAGTGGCATCTCATCTTTGTAAAACCTTAAATATTTCACTGAAGGACGTTGCATATATCGGAGATGACATTAATGATGTAGAATTATTGAGAGCCGTTGGATGTAGTGGCGCTCCCGGCAATGCTCCATCTTATATAAAGCAAATTGTAAAAATTGTAACTGATAGAAAGGGCGGAGAAGGAGCTTTTAGAGAATTTGTTGAGCGAATGTTTTTAAAATTTGATGAAAAAATAAAATTTATTTAAAATCCTATACAATTAGATTCAAGTATTATTATATAACGATTTGGTTTAATTGTAAAATTAAAAATGTAGTTAAGTTAATAGTAATAAATTGTCCCTAAGAAAAACTGCCATATCAGGCATGATATGGGCATTTGCACAGCAATTTGGAACACAGGCCATCGGGTTTTTTGTTTCTATTATAATGGCGAGGCTTTTATTACCAAAAGAATTCGGACTGATTGGAATGATCAGTGTTTTTATAGGAATAGGTAATTCATTAATTACCAGTGGGCTTACTCAATCGCTTATTAGAACTTCTAATGCAAATCAGGAGGACTATTCTACCATTTTTTATTTTAATTTATTGGGGAGCATTATTATTTATTTAGTATTGTTTTTCTTTGCTCCCCTGATCGCAGCTTTTTTTTCGCAGCCTGTTCTGATCAATATTATCAGGCTTTATTGTTTATCATTTATTATCACTGCATTTTCAGAAGTTCAATTGACTAAACTGACAAAGGAAATGAACTTTAAGTTGCAGATGACTATCACCATTCCATCTTTAATTTGTTCTGCATTATTGGGTATTTTTTTAGCGTTCAAAGGCTACGGAGTGTGGAGTTTGGTATGGATGAGCTTGTTTCAATCATTTTTAAGCACAGTTCAATTATGGTTTCAAACCGGATGGTCACCTTCTTTAGTTTTTAACATCGAGAAATTCAGATACCATTTTAAGTTCGGATATAAAATAACTCTTTCGGGATTATTAAATACTATTTTCAATAACATTTACCAGATTATTATTGGGAAATTTTTTGTAGCTGCCGATGTGGGATTTTATACACGTGCAAACTCTTTAAAGCAATTGCCGGTAACTAATATTTCAAGTGCGCTGAATAAAGTGACTTACCCACTCTTTGCATCCATCCAAAATGATGACCTGCGGTTGA
>DASSHD010000768.1:0-2626 GCA_035693085.1 Hanamia sp.
TTGAGAAAGTGTTGGATGAATCAACCAGAATGGCGCGTTTATCAATGTTACACCTTCAATCAATATATTTTTACATTTATAAAATTCAACCATTGTCGGGCGCATATAATAGCCTTTACCAAAAACACGATCTTCTACAGGAACTCCCTCCGCTGCCATTTGCATTAATTTAGGTTCATTTTCCGGATCATGTTGCTTTGGCATTCCTTCTTTCCATCCAAATCTTTTGCTTCCTGTCCAGTTCCACCAATGCTCATTATCTGCCTGTCCGTCCAAAGTCCCTTTTCCGGTTACAGCAATATTCGTCTGTCCATAAGCGTAAACCAGCGGTGAATAATTCATGAGTTCAACACCTTCAAAACGCGTCACAACATTTGGCAAATAATCATCATCATTGGTACTGAATTTTAAAATCGCTTTATCGTCCAAATGAAGATTGACATTACTGAGTAAATGTATCGGGCCTTTTACAAAAAAGGTTCCCGCAGGAATCATCACCCTTCCACCTCCGGCTTTGTTACAAGCGTCAATTGCAGATTTTATAGCAGGAAGGCAATCTGTAGAACCGCCAGCTTTTGCTCCATAATCCAAAATAGAAAAATCCTTATTCGGAAAAGTTGGTGGAATTATTTTTCCCACCAATACTTTATAATTTTTCCAGCCTTTCTCTGCTTCCCTTTGGGCGGAACAACCCATCGCGAAAACCATAAATAGGATGGCAATTGACATGTATTTTATTCCAACAATATTTTTCACTTTCATACTTATTAATTTTATAACTATTTTTTCTTTTCAATAATTCTAGCCTGCAATTCAAGGTTGTCTTTTTTAATTCCCTGCAAAACCAATTCCGCTATGTGCCTTGCACCATAAGTATTAAAATGAGTATTATCATGAATACCCAAAGGATAATCGGGATTTTCTCCGGGCTCTAATTGCATGAATAAAAGAGTAGAATTTTTTGGTCCGAACTTTTGGAATAACTGAATACTCATCTGATCTAAATCTATCAATGGAACTTTGTGTTCCGTAGCAACTTCACGAACAATTTTGGAATACACTTCATGGGTTTCCATTGCATTTCCATTCTTATCAAATTTTCTTCTGCTGACCGGAGTTATTAAAACCGGCAAGGCTTTTTTATCCCGGGATTCGGTAATAAATTTTATTAAGTTTTTCCTGTAATCTTCCGGTGTTGTATATCTGTCCGGATAATTTTTCGCTTCATCGTTATGTCCAAACTGAATGAAAACATAATCGCCTTCTTTTAAATTATCAACGATAGGTTGCCAGCGGTTTTCTGCAATAAAAGTTCGCGTGCTTCTTCCGCCTTTTGCTTCGTTTTTAATAGTAACAGAAGAATCAAAATATTCAGCAAACGGCATGCCCCAGCCGGTTAGCGGAAACCTTGAAGAATCATATTGACACATCGTAGAGTCACCGATCATCCAAATAGTAACATGTTTCTCCAAAGGAAAAACGAAAGACAACAATGCCAGTAAACCAACAAATAATCCGTATTTTAATTTTGTCATTTTCATTTTAATCGGGAATGATTTAAAAATTAGAACCACTTTATTTTTTTTCTTTTTGATGAACTACACGAATGTGAGCTGCCAATCCAAGATTTAATTTTTGAATATCATGCAAAACAATTTCTGCCATTTTTCTTGCACCCAACTCGCTAAAATGTGTATCATCTTTATGTCCATCCGGATAATGTGGATTTTCGCCGGGGTCTAAATAATTATATAAATATTTTGAATCATCCGGGCCAAACTGCTGAACCAATTCCTGGCTTTCCTTATCCAAATCAATTAAAGGAACATCAAGCTTTTTGGCAACATCTTTTACCAACTGTGTATATTCAGCATGAGTTTCTTCAATCTTACCCAAAGAATCAAACTTGCGCCGGGCAACAGGAGTTATTAAAACAGGAATCGCCTTTTTACTTCTTGATTCATTCACAAACTTTTCGAGATTCGCTGTAAAATCAGTGGACGTTGTATAACTTTTTTTCGTAGGCACTTCATCGTTATGTCCGAATTGAATGAGCACATAATCGCCTTCATGCAAATTATCAACGACTGGTTGCCATCTTCCTTCTTCGATAAAAGTCCGGGTGCTTCTGCCGTTTTTGGCGCGGTTATCTACCGTTACTGTTGAATCAAAAAAATAATGAAAAGGCATTCCCCAGCCGGTTTCGGGATATGCGATTACTTCTTTATCAGCCATGGTAGAATCGCCGATTAGATAAACCGTAATCTTATGCTTTTGTTGAAAAGCAAATAAGATAAAAAGAAATGCTGGCAGTAAACAAATCTTTAAACCAGATTTATATTTTAAGTTTTTCAAAATGAAGAAGATTAATTTTTAATTAATTATTTTTTTTACATTCCCGTTTGTCTGTTCAAATACATCTCCAGGATTGTATAACTCTTATCCAATGTAAATTGATTTCCATCTGTTGCATTGTTGGGCCTGGCCTATTCAATTTCTCCCAATCATTCCGCATACCATCACGATCCGTTATCATTTTTTATTAAAACAATAAATTAAAAAGAGTTTTTCAAGTGATCACATAGCAAGTGTACAGATAAACTACTGACAAAATCTCAAATCAATA
>DASSHD010000769.1:0-7405 GCA_035693085.1 Hanamia sp.
ATATTCAACCAAGAATTGAAATAATAGTTCTTTGTTAACAAGTATAGATAGCAATCGGGCACGGCTTCAGACCATGGTTATCATTTCGGAAAATGTAAAAAATTCTGAACCCGAGGTCTGACCTGCGGTGCCTCCCACTCACTTTCACATCATTCCCCAGCTAATATTTCCATCCTTTTCATCTTTCATTTCTATTCCCAGTTCCGCCAGTTGCTTTCTTATTTTATCTGATGTAAAAAAGTCTTTTTTTGATTTTGCTTCTTTACGGATTTCTATGAGTAGATCCATAACTCCATTTAGGTGGGTCGAATTCTCTGAAGGATCTTTTAATCCCAAAATCTGTTCAAGATAAATAGTAAAAGAGTCTTTCAGTTTTTGAAATGTTGTAGATGAAATGGCATCAACAGCAATCAAACCATCTTTAATTGAATTAATTACCGGAACAATTTCAAACATATTAGCAAGCACTTTTGCTGTGTTGAAATCATCATTAATAAATTCTTCAAATTCATCTATTAGCTTATTTATTTTTTCTTCCAGTTCAGGGTCTTTCGCTTCCTGCCCGTTTACAATTTCTAATTTTTTCAATGCTTCGAAAGCTTCAAATAATCTTTTTAATCCTTTCTCTGCCGCTACCAATGCTTCACTGCTAAAGTCAAGTGTACTTCGATAATGAGTTTGTAAAATAAAAAAACGGATTACCACCGGCGAAAATGCCTGTGAAAGCAATGGATGGTTACCACTAAACATCTGAGTCAATGTGATTTGATTGTTATAGCTTTTCCCCATTTTCTTTCCGTTCACAGTTATCATATTGTTATGCATCCAGTATTTAGCCGGTGTAATGCCATTGCAGATGGTGCTTTGTGCGATCTCACTTTCGTGATGAGGAAACATAAGGTCCATACCTCCGCCATGAATATCAAACCGTGCTCCAAGGTATTTAGTCGCCATTGCTGAACATTCAATGTGCCATCCCGGAAAACCTTCTCCCCAAGGGCTTTTCCAGCGCATAATATGTTTTGAAGGAGCTGATTTCCATAAGGCGAAATCGGCCTTATTTCTTTTTTCTTCCTGCCCTTCCAGGTCGCGGGTGGTTTCTAACAGATCGTCCACTATACGGCCGCTTAATTTCCCATACTCATGATTGGAAGCATATTTTTTTACATCAAAGTAAACAGAACCATTTACCACATAAGCATATCCGGCATCTATAAGCTTTTCTATCATTCCTATCTGCTCAACAATATGGCCGGTAGCTGTGGGTTCTATATTTGGCTCCAGCGTATTGAATTGCCTGAAAGCCCAATGAAAAAGGTTAGTGTATTTATGCACCAGTTCCATTGGCTCTACTTTTTCGAGTAATGCCTTTCTGGATATTTTATCTTCCGCCTCGCGGCCTTCTTCTTCAAAATGGCCGGCATCAGTGATGTTGCGTACATAACGAACTTTGTAGCCAAGGTATAACAGGTATCTATACACGACATCAAAAGTGATGTATGGCCTTGCATGGCCCAGATGGCTCTCGCCGCTTACTGTAGGGCCGCAGACATACATTCCCACATGAGGCGGATTTATAGGTATGAATTCTTCTTTCCTTTTTGACATCGAATTATAAACTTGAAGCGGCATAAAAAATTGAATATTTTATTATTGTCATTCTTTTAATAAAAATAAAAAATAAGCGGTAAAGATATTTGAGTATAAGCGTATTTCAAATTCATAAAATATCCCACACGGGCACAGAGTCCACCAGGGTTTTCTCTTTGTGCTCTTAGTGTCTTAGTGAGATACCGGCTCAAATCTTACATCTGCAACTATCGGGAAATGATCACTCAATAATTTTTTTATTCTTGTATATTGAACAATCTTAAATCTTTTATCGGTAAAAATATTATCTATACGCAGTGTGGGAGAAATAGAACTGAACGTGCGCGAGATTCCAGATCCCTTTTCTACAAAGGCATTTTGAAGGCCTTTACCGATAGTTTCATAAGCAAAAGAAACAGGCACGTCATTAAAGTCGCCACAGACTATTACCGGATACGGGCTATGGTTTAATTCATCTTTGATAAAAAGCGCCTGCGATGCTCTCTTTACAATTCCCATTCTAATTTTAGAAATTATATTTTTCGATTCTGAAATATTACCTTCACTTGGAACTCTTCCGCTATCCAGGTATTCCAGGTTGGTTTTGGAAAATTTTAAAGACTGAAGATGAACATTAAATATTCTGAATGTATCTTTCCCAACCAATATATCTATAAACTGAAAAGTAGAATTATAACTGTTAGGGTTGTTAACCAAAGTTTGTTTTCTTAGAATCGGGAATTTTGAGAATACAATAATTCCAAAATGATGGTATCGGTCAAAATCATCCCTCACCCTGTATGAATACAGGTAATCTTTAAATTTTAATTCTTTTTCAATATCCGGGAAATAATTGATGGCTTTTTTGTTTTCTCCCGCTACCATTTCCTGAAAACAAGCTATATCAGGATTGTATTCATTGATAAGATCAATCATCTGGTTCTTGGTTTGCGGATGATCTTTGTAATGCAGTATATTAAACAATTCCACATTCCAACTCATGATGCGTATGTCACCACTTTTTTTCTGAAGAGAAAACTCTCCCGATAAATGCAGGGGAAATACATTTCTTATAGCATCAAGAGAAGTAAAAATTACCAGCAGCGAAATAATGCACCATAAAGGCTTTATAAGCAACCAGAGCAAAATGAATAATATTAACGCGAGTAATAAGTATGGAAGTAATAAAGTAAATAAACTCAGAAACCACCAGTACTCGGGATTAAAATATTTTACATTGGCGCCTGCGAGAAAAAAAATACCAATTAAGACATTGGCTATGGCCAATATTTTCTGCGTAAACCTGCGAAGAAAAGGTTTTTTCATTTTAAGTCAATCCATTAATGAAGAAAACTGTTTGTAAATAAAAGAATTAAAAATCAGTTTCGCGGGCTTTTTTTAGAATATTTTTTTCCTCCTCTGATAAATGATTAATGCCTTTTTGGTTTATCTTGTCGAGGATCTCATCAATGCGTTGCTGAGTGATTACAGGCCGTTTTATAAAGGGTTTTTGCCCCCCGGTATTATAAAAAATTTTTTCTTTTATCTTCTCCTGGTGGAGAGGTTTTTTATCTGGATTAAAAAGATTTAAAAACCAACTATAAACCTGGTTCATCCACAAACTCCAATCGTATCCTTTGCGCAAACTAATGATAAACAAAAAGCCGATAAGGCCGCCACCCAGGTGCGCCAGTTTATTAGCAGTTCCTTCGCTTCCTGCCATATCAATCACAATATAAAGGGCTGTAAGTATCCACAAAGGAATTCCTCCATTCAGCATTTTAAATAACCGATAATCAGGAGCCAGCGTTGTAGTAGCTATGGCAATGGCCATGATGGCAGCATTACCGCCAAGCATAAACGAATATTCAATTTGATTTCGCAAATCGGGAAACGCATAACTGGTAGCGATAAATACGGCTGCACCTGCAAGGCCACCGTAAATGTAAACAGGAATTATTTTCGAGTTTCCGGATAAGTCTTGTAAAATAGTTCCAAAGACCCAAAGCCAAAGCATATTGATAATAGTATAGATGACTCCTACGTGCACAAACATATAGGTAAATACTGTCCAGGGCAAAGTAGCAAGTGTGGATACTTTCGCCGGGATAATAAACCATCTCAAAATTTCATAATGAAATGCAGAAGTGGAAGATTGAGTGAGGTAATAAATAACCTGAATAATTCCGAATGAAACAAAAATCAAGGCATTGATACCAACCAAAGCCATCAGGGCATTATTGTCATCGCCAAGAGTGATCCTCCTCAGCTTCCTGTCCATATATCTTTCTGATTCACCCATTTTGATTAGCTTAAAATTTCACACCGTAAAATTACCAAATTACCGTCATTAAAAACAGAAAATTATATTTTTAATATTTACTTCTTTGGGGTTTTATCCAGATGAGGTACAA
Source organism: Hanamia sp. (assembly GCA_035693085.1). Taxonomy (GTDB): domain Bacteria; phylum Bacteroidota; class Bacteroidia; order Chitinophagales; family Chitinophagaceae; genus Ginsengibacter. The sequence continues at coordinate 4,005 of DASSHD010000769.1, forward strand.
GATGAATCCCATTGCCAAACCACCCAGATGTGCAAAGTGAGCTATGTTTCCACCAAAACCTGAAAATTGACCAAAAACATCTATACCTGCATAAATAAGAGCAAGATATTTGGCTTTTATGGGAAACGGAATCGGTAAAATATAAAATTCTACATTTGGGAAACTCATGGCAAATGCAGCAAGCAAGCCCATAATCGCTCCCGAAGCTCCCAGTGAAGGAGCATTACTTACGAATAACAATTCAGTAAGTCCTGCCGCAATACCGCATACAAAATAAAATATTAAAAACTTTTTTCCTCCCCACTGTCTTTCAAGCGGTGCACCAAAGAGCCAAAGAGCATACATATTAAAAAGTATATGTAAAAAGCCTCCATGAGCAAACATGCAACTAATCAACTGATATGGACTAAAGAGGCCACTACCTAATGGATAGAGTACTAAATATTTAGTAAGACCAAAAGATTTATCAAAAACTAATTGCGCAATAAAAACTATTGCATTTATTATGATAAGATTAAAAACAACCGGAGTAGAAGACTGCGAGGGCCGGTAACTATTATATGCCATTCAATAAAAATTTAGGGTGCAATTTAGAAAATTGTTTGCGGAAATAAAGTAATATAGTCTCAACTTAACAAAATGAGTGGAGCTGTCAGCACCGAAGATCGGCACTGCGATGTTAGAAGTAATAAATAAACTTTCCAAAAGTCTTGGAAATAAAATTTATTAAAAAGTAAAAACAAAAATCTGCAATATTCCTGCCCGAATGACGGTCAGGCGGGCCTTTGTTTACTGTGAACTTTTGGAAAGTTATCGAACCTCCCAATTTTAAAAGATTTCTTAAACAAAACTTTCCAAAAGTTTTGAGAATGAAATTATTAAAAAATAAAAACAAAAATCCGCAATATTTGTTTGCTTACTGTGAGCTTTTGGAAAGTTATCGAACCCTCCAATTTTAAAAGACTTCTTAAACAAACTTTCCAAAAGTCTTAAAATTAAAGTTGATTAAAAAGTAAAAACAAAAATCTGCAATATTCCTGCCCGAATGGCGGTCAGGCGGGCCTTTGTTTACTGTGAACTTTTGGAAAGTTATCGAACTCTTAAACAAACTTTCCAAAAGTTTTGAAATTAAAATTTATTAAAAAGTAAAAACATAAATCTGCAATATTCCTTTGTTTACTGTGAATAATTGAGTCAAATTTTTCTTGCCATACATATAATATATGACCCATTGTATAAAAAAACAGGAATATTTTATTTTAGATTTCTTACTTTCATAAAATTAAAATCAAAAAAGTATAAGAAATTTATTCTATGGGAAATTTTCAAATTAAAGTTCAGCCAAAAAAATATGATGCTGTAATAATCGGTTCCGGGGCTGGCGGCGGTATGGCAGCTTATATATTGGCCAATGCCGGTTTAAAGGTTTGTTTAATAGAAGCAGGCCCCAATTTTAATCCTGCTGTAGATTCCAAGCAATTGCAAAACCCTTGGGAATCGCCCCGAAGGGGCGCCAGTACCAAGTACCGCCCGTTTGGTGATTTTGACGGATGCTATTGGGGATGGGAAATTGACGGTGAGCCATATACGCAGGCAAAAGGTTCCAACTGGGAATGGTGGCGTGCACGAATGGTAGGCGGAAGGACTAACCACTGGGGAAGAATTTCTTTGCGCTTTGGCCCCAAAGATTTTAAAGGTAAAAGTGTGGATGGCCTGGGTGACGACTGGCCAATTGGGTATGAAGACGTAAAGCCTTATTATGATAAAGTTGATAAATTAATTGGCGTGTTTGGTACCAATGAAGGTTTGGTAAATGATCCTGATGGTATTTTTCAGAAACCACCGAAACCCCGATTGCATGAACTGATGATAAAAAAAGGCGCTACTGCAATAGGGATTCCTGTGATCCCTTCACGTCTTTCTATTCTTACACAAAAATTAAATGACAGGCGCGGAGTATGTTTTTATTGCCAGCAATGTAATCGCAGTTGCAAAATATTTGCAGATTTTTCTTCATCCTCAGCATTGGTACTTCCTGCAATCAATACCGGCAATGTAGATCTTGTTGTGAATGCAATGGCACGGGAAGTACTAACTAACAGAGATGGACTGGCAACCGGCGTATCTTATGTAAATAAAGAAGACATGCAGGAATACCAGGTTATGGGAAGAACAGTAATTCTTGGAGCGAGCGCCTGTGAATCTGCAAGGTTATTATTGAATTCAAAATCCCCGCGACATCCAAACGGATTGGCTAATTCGAGTGATGTGGTTGGCCACTATCTGCACGATTCTACCGGCGCTGATATGGGAGGAATTATCCCTGAATTGTTTGACAGAAAACGCTACAATGAAGACGGGGTGGGCGGCATGCATGTATATACTCCGTGGTGGCTTGATAATAAAAAACTTGATTTCCCCCGTGGCTATCATATAGAATATGGAGGCGGTTTTGGAATGCCTGTTTATGGTTTTCAATGGGGTATCGAAAACCTGAACGGAACTTATAAAGTAAAAGGAAAACAAAAAGAAGCGGGCGGATATGGCGCTTCGTTAAAAGAAGATTATCGTTATTTCTTCGGCTCTCATGTGGGCATGGCGGGCCGCGGCGAAGCAATACCACGATTCGATAATTATTGTGAAATAGATCCTACGGTAGTTGACGTTTATGGTATTCCTGTTTTACGTTTTCATACTAAATATTCTGATTACGAAATAAAACAGGCAAAGCACATGAAAGAAACTTTTTCAAATATTTTACATTCCATGGGTGCAGTAGTTACCTGGGGCGGCGATGATGGACCGGAAGATAATTATGGTTTACATGCGCCAGGAAATATTATTCATGAAGCAGGCACTATACGGATGGGCAATGACCCTAAAAAAGCTCCTTTAAATAAGTGGGCTCAGGCGCACGAATGTAAAAATTTGTTTAATGTAGATGGCGGCCAGTTTGTATCGCAGGGCGATAAAAATCTTACCTGGACTATCCTTGCTTTAGCATTGCGCACATCAGAATATGTCGTTGACCAGTTGAAGAAAAATAATATTTAAAAAATTAAAAACCTATCATTTCAGATATTTTCATTAAAAAAAATTCGTGACAATTTGCGAAACCTGTCTGCCGTCAGGCAGGTTCGTGGCTCCTTATAAAAATTTAAAATCAAACATCAGGTTTTTTTAGAAAAAAGATCATTCGTGTCAATTCGTGTAATTAGTGGCCTTTAAAAAAATTAAAAATCATGGACAGAAGAAAATCACTCAAAGTAATCGTTCTCGGATCGGTGTCATCCGGCTTATTATTAGATGCCTGTAAAACCGAAGACAAGAAAACCATTGTAAAAGAAATTCCAAAAAAGGCTGAAGGAAAGCATCCCGGCCTGATGAAAGAAGAAGTAGCC
>DASSHD010000770.1:0-5424 GCA_035693085.1 Hanamia sp.
TTACCGCTGAAAATAAAAAAGAAATTACTGATGATGTAAACGCAGATAATTATATAAACGCAGAAGAAGTATGCAAGCTTTCAATCTCCATGCTGAACGGGTTAACTAATGACGTAAATTGGTTTAAAGAAAAAGCAACCTCACTTACCAATAATCCAGCTTACAAAAAACAATTCCAGGAAAGACAAAATTTACTTTTAAAAGAAGAAAATATTAAAGCGGGTTATGAGCAGCAATTTCAGAACGGGGATATGAATTACTGGACCAAAACGATTAATGACGTTACATTAAAAGCTAAAGCTAAAACCCCCGAAGGCAATATGTACAAGCGTTTGCAAGCTTATTTGTCATTAGCATTTTATTCCATCAGCAACCAGTTTATCAATGGTAATCAGAATAATGATGCGGAACATTTTGTAACACTTTATAAAATGGTGGATCCCACTAACAGCGAAGCCTGGTATTTATCGGCCGTACTTGATGCGCGAAATAATAATGCGACAACTACTAAAGATGATTTACTAAAAGCCGTCTCACTTGGATTTAATGATAAAAAGCGCCTGGAGCAACAGCCAGAATTTCAAAACCAGTTTACAGGCGGTCAGCTTAATTTAGCTGAAATAGAAAGCAAAATGAAATGAGATCACAATCATCAGATGAAAGCCATTACTATTTCATCCCATTCTTTTTCTAAAGAAATTGTTGGTCTTTTTTTACCTGCACGATGATACCAGTAATCAGCATTAGAGACGTCGCCTTCCTTACGATGTAGGAAAGCGTGTATCCATGCTGCTTTGCTATCATCAACATCCTGGATCAGTTCATGTGCTTTTTTCCATTCCCCTTTTCCTTCGTACCATAAAGCTTTTAAATACAGAGATATATTTTGTGGTGGTTTATTTTCTGATAAACTTTCTTTAAAGGAAATTACAGTCATAAATAAGACTTTTTACAGGTTCAATTTGGGTTTATTATTTTTAAATCAAATCCGGTTCGCCACCATTTCATTTTCTGGTTTACTTTTTATACCGATTATACATATTCTATAGTCCAATTTCGCCTACGCTACATTGTACTATGAATCTGTTATATCGGCATTATACCATAAGATTCATTGTACTAAATTAAAAATACACTTGGTATTATTTCATTCCAATACAAACCGGCAGAAAAGTTACGAAAGAAATGTGTTGTTAAAAAAAATTATCAACATTTTGCCTAATTTGAAATGCCCATCAAATACCGATATTCAATTCAATCCAAAAAAATTCAATCAAAAATATTTTTAAGAAAAAAATATATATTACTGATTATGTCCAATTTTGTAAAACTCATTTGTTATTAGTGTATCATTAAAATATTTTTTAAAATTAAAAAACAAAACAAAATGGAAGAATTTATATTAATCATGAGGCACGAAGATGGCAAAAAGCTTGCTTCGCCGGAACAAATGCAAATTTGGATGAAACAAACTATGGACTGGATTGGCGGCATTGCCGCGCAAAACAAATTCAGCAGTGGTACAGGTTTACCTTTTGAAGATGCCAAAGTAGTAAGGTCAAATAAAATTGTTACCAATGGGCCTTTTGGCGATATCAAAGAAACCATTGGAGGATACATTATTGTAAAAGCAGATTCTGTAGAAGAAGCAGTTGAATTTGCAAAAGGCTGTCCTGTCTTACAGGGAGAAGGCAATAGTGTAGAAGTAAGAAAAATAGCTAAGAGAGATGGAGTTCATTAAAATATTCAGTAACTATTAAAATTTAAAAAAATGAAAGAGTTTGTGTTAATTTTCAGAACAAATGCGAATCCTGGTTTCAAACCATCAGAGGAGCAAATGCAGCAAATGATGACAAGCTGGATGGCCTGGATGGCTGGCATTGAATCGAAAGGCCAAATGGCAAACAAGGGAACGCGGTTAAGCATTTCGAATGCAAAAGTGGTTATGCCTGGAAATGTGGTTACAAATGGGCCATTCACAGAGGTAAAGGAATTTATTAACGGGTACATTGTGGTTAAAACCAAATCCATTGATGAGGCAGTGAAAATAGCCAAAGAATGCCCGATAGTAAAAGGCGGAGGAGGTAGTGTAGAAGTAAGAGCTGCTGTGGCTCCGGATGATAAGAGTTAAAATTTCAGGATTACTAAAGCGTTATAAACCTAATGGCAGAACAGCAACTGATACCGCATTTATTCAGAACTGAATACAGTAAATTAGTTGCTGTTCTTTGTAAATATTTTGGTATTGAACAAATCGGAATTGCAGAAGACATTGCAGGTGAAACTTTTTTATCAGCGCTTGAAACCTGGACTTATAAAGGCATTCCCGAAAACCCTGTAGCATGGCTTTACACAGTTGCAAAAAATAAAACCAAAAATCAAATCAGCCGCAAACATTTGTTTACTGAAAAAATTGTTCCCAAAATAAAATATGAATCATCAGATATAGATGGAACCGAAATTGATCTTTCTGAAAAAAATATTACCGACAGCCAGTTGCAAATGTTATTTGCATTATGCCATCCCTCCATTTCAACAGAAGCACAAATAGGATTATCGCTTCGCATTCTTTGCGGTTTCGGTATTGATGAAATAGCCAACGCTTTTTTATCTAATAAAGAAACGATCAATAAAAGACTTTTCAGAGCAAAAGAAACTTTAAGACTTAATAAAGTTCAAATTGAATTTCCGTCCCAAACTGAAATCAATAAACGATTAGAAACGGTACTTACAACGTTATATTTACTTTTCAACGAAGGATATTATTCTGAGAGCCGTGACACCATTTTGCGCGAAGATCTATGCCTGGAGGCGATGCGGCTAACTTACCTTCTCATTGATAACGAATCTACCAATCAACCAAATGTGAATGCCCTGCTTGCTTTGATGTGTTTTCATTCTTCACGGTTTGCAACAAGAAAAAATGAAAACGGAGAAATTATTTTGTACAATGACCAGGACGAAACCTTATGGGATAAAGAACTTATTTCCAAAGGCATTTATTTTTTGAAACAATCATCACAGGGAAACATAATTTCGAAATACCACCTGGAAGCGAGTATTGCTTATTGGCATACCATAAAAAATGATACCAAAGAAAAATGGGAAAATATTTTGCAGTTATACAATCATTTACTTCAAATACAATATTCGCCTATAGCAGCGCTCAACAGAACTTTTGCCATTTCAAAAACTTATGGAAAAAATGCAGCAATCCTGGAGGCCGAAAAACTACAATTAACCAACAATCAATATTATTTTTCTTTGCTTGGTGAATTGTATAAAGATATAGACAACAAAAAAGCAATAGCAAATTTTGAAAAAGCTTACGCGTTAGTGATAACCCAATCTGAAAAGCAAATCATCAAAAAGAAAATTGAAGAGATATTACAGTAAAGCAACAAATATCTCATAATCCTATTTTCAATATAGTCAGGCTACCGAGTCGGAATGATTGCGAATCTTTCATCCAAAGAATTATTAAATTTTACTTTTACCTTTCAATTCGAAATTTATTGTGCTGCTGATTTTTTATTGTTTGAAAATATATCGGGGCATCCAATAAGAAAATTTAAAAACTGATTATTATGAAAAAAATAAAAACTGCTTTATTCCTAATCTTTACTTTTATTATAACATTCCCTGCAAGCGAAAGTATGGCTTCATCCAATCTCCGAAATCCGCTTTTATCGCCTACCCCTGCTAATTCCATCCCTTTTCTTATCAATGAATATTACGAGGATATAAAAGACCTCAACCTGGTGTATATTTTTCCAAATAATCCGGAATATTTTTCAAGATTCAGTAAGTTACATTCTGAATGGATGGGTAAATTAAAAATGGTTGATTTCAATTCGTTGAATGTATCAGACAGGGTAGATTTCATTCTCCTGAAAAGGAATATTCAGAATGATGAATATGATTTGAAACAGGATGAAAAAGATTATCATCAATTCAGTTATGCGCTTCCTTTTGCTGACAATGTTGTTGCCCTTCAGCAAAAAAGAAGAAGAGGCCAAAGGCCCGATGCCATGGCAACTGCAAAAGCTTTTAATGAAATACAGTTGCAAATTGATAAAGCAAAAACCATAGTATCAAAAACACCTTTGCCTGATAAAAATTTATTGAACAAAACTATTGAAACGGTAAAAGAATTACGCAATGGATTGAAAAATGTGTATGATTTTTATAATGGCTACGATCCCGATTTTACGTGGTGGATGAAAAAGACTTATCCTGATACAGATTCTGCGCTGGCAGCTTATTCGAAATGGCTCTCATTGCAACCTGTAGCAAATGCTGATAAAGCAATGGATAGTTCGGGAATTATAGGCCATCCTGTTGGGCTTGAAAAAATTGATCAATTATTACAATCAGAAATGATTCCTTATTCACCCGGAGAATTAATAAAAATAGCCTACAAAGAATTCGCCTGGTGCGATAGCGAGATGTTGAAAGCATCACGCCAAATGGGTTTTGGAAATGATTGGAAAAAAGCTTTGGAAAAAGTGAAAGAGAATTATGTGGCTCCGGGCGATCAACCACAATTGATCAATCATCTTGAAGAACACGCGATTGCTTTTATTGATAGTCTTGGATTGGTAACCATTCCTCCATTAGCGAGAGAGGCATGGAGAATGGATATGCTCACCACTGAAGAGCAGAAATTTGCCTCCTATTTCCTCGGAGGCCCTGAAATATGGATTGCATATCCTACAGATGAAATGAATTTTGAAAGTAAAATGATGAGCCTTAGAAGTAATAATCTGGGCTTTGCTAATGCTGAAGTTTATCACGAACTGATACCCGGACATAACCTCCAGTTCTTTATGGGACGGCGGTACAAACCTTATCGCAAGGTTTTCAGTACACCATTCTCAGTGGAAGGATGGGCGTTTTATTGGGAAATGACCATGTGGGATAAAGGATTTGACAACACACCAGAGAAAAAGATAGGTTCTTTATTCTGGCGGATGACACGATGTGCGCGTATTATCTTTTCGTTGAATTATCACTTAGGAAAATGGACTCCACAGCAATGCATTGATTACCTGGTTGATCGGGTAGGGCTTGAGAGAGCCAGTGCGGAATCTGAAGTTCGCAGGTCATTTACTGGTGGCTATGGTCCTTTATACCAACTTGCGTATATGTTTGGCGCTTTACAAATGCGCGCTCTACACCATGAAATGGTTGATAGTAAAAAAATGACAGATAGAGAATTCAATGATGATTTTCTACATGAAAATACTATTCCGATAGAAATGTTTCGCGCAATTATTACACAACAAAAATTGTCTGAAAATTTTACAACGCAGTGGCGCTTTTATGATAAGTGATTTTCGGCATTTCCATTGTTAAATTATAAAAATAGAAATCTGCTTTATTTCTTTCTTTACTCTTTCCCATGAAAAGGAAATGATCACG
>DASSHD010000771.1:0-4251 GCA_035693085.1 Hanamia sp.
CGGCTGGTGTTGATTTGCTGCCATGTTGTTTTGAAAGATTTGAAAAATTTTAGTTTGCTGCCAGTGCCAAATTTAAATTCAAAAAAAACAATCAACAAATATTCAAAGAACTTATTTTTAAGTTTGTCAAAGTAGAATTAATGAATAAAATATATGTAGTTCGAAGGGGAAAATAATGCTGGACAGGGACTTAGCTGAATAATACGGCACGGAGACCAAGGTTCTGAAACAAGCTGTAAAAAAAATATAGTAAGATTTCCTAAAGATTTTATGTTTGAAATGACAGCAAATGAGTTTAAGAAGTGGAAAGAAGGGGCGGCCTTAAGTGTGGCAGATAAAAAGGGGTTTGAAAGTTCCTAAATGATTATTTTTTTATGGACAAAGGCGATTATTTGTTCGTTTATTATTAGTAGAAGATACTCTTGCAATATTTGTGAAAACGGACTTTGTCTTTCCACCGATGAAGAAAATCTGTACAATTTTATAATTCTCATTTCCAGAGGAAAAAAGATGATGAAATAGTTGAATGGCTGAAAGAAAATACAAAATAAAGTGGATAATGGCCGATACTTGCACGGCTTTTGGAAAGTTTCTTTGAGACCTTGAATTAAATAAAACAGCTATCCAACTTTCCAAAAGTCACAACTCTTTTTTTGATTCAAACTTTTTTATTACGCCGCATCTTTGATTTTTATTAAGGCGTTATGCGAAAACTTTTGGAAAGAGGTGAAATAAAAATGGTGATGGCGGCGGAGAAAAATGGATGACAGAGCGTAGATATTTATCTTTTTAAAAACAGGAATTATAGTTTTTTGTTTGTTTGCTAAACATGAAAATATAAAAAGTTTTCTATTGTTTAGAACAATATAGTTTGGGATGTAAAAGATTATGAGCAAGTTTTAAAATGTTGTACTTTTCCTATGCAAACTTGCAAAAGCTGATGAACAGATTAAAAAATCAGAATTGCCAATGGTGAATAAATTATAAAATAATTTGTACATTTACGTATGCTTCTTCAGTTAGAAAATACAGATGAGAAAGACCTCAATACGCTTTTGAATTTTGCAAAACAAAATCAATTGAAATTATCAGTAATTGATAGTGAAAAAAATGATTATTTTCTACCGGGAAATCCACTAAGTGATGCCGAATTATCTCAGCTAATTGAGGATAGCCGCAAAAGCGGCCATATAGAAATGGGAAATGCACATAAAGTAATCAGGAATCGTTTTAATGCAGATTAGATATACAGTTGATGCATTCGCATCATTAACACAACTCATAAATTTTAAGAATCCAAAAACACTGCCGGTGCCGGCATGCGCTGGTTGGCTAAGTATGAACGATTTTTAATAAATTCTCTTGTAAATGCCAGGCGTAAACAGCTTTGCAGTAATGCAACTTTTAGAAAATTAAATTTGAGATGCATTTATTTTAATGATTGGCTGATTGCATTTTCGATTAATGAAAATTTTGTTTTGATAGAAGCGCTATTATATAAATCAGGAATTGCAGATTAAAACAGCTTTTTAAAGGATGGCAAACTTTGCGCCAACTGATACTGTCTGATGGAATGTACCTTATTCCATTCTCGTTTTTGCCGCCAAATTCCTTTGTGCTATTTTTACATAATGGAGAAAAAATTATTTTTATTAGACGCGATGGCGCTCATTTACCGCGCTTATTATTCATTAATACGCAGCCCGATAATTACTACAAAAGGAAAAAATACCAATGCACAATTTGGCTTTACCAATACCCTGGCTGATTTGATCAACAAAGAAAAACCTACGCATCTGGCAGTAGCTTTTGACACGCAGGCCCCTACCGAAAGGCATACCGACTTTGCCGCTTACAAGGCCCAGCGACAGGAGATTCCCGAAGATTTATTGGCCGCTATTCCAGATATAAAAAAAATAATTGAAGGTTTTAATTTACCGGTTGTGGAATGTGACGGATATGAAGCCGATGATATTATCGGAGCGCTGGCACAGCAGGCGGAAAAACAAGGCTATAAGATTTTTATGGTAACGCCTGACAAAGATTTTGGCCAGTTGGTTACTGAAAATATTAAGATATATAAACCCGGTTACCAGGGTGGCAATGTGGAGATAATGGGAGAGAAAGAAGTGTGTGAAAAATGGGGAATTAAAAATGTAAAACAGGTGATTGATATTCTCGGATTGATGGGTGATGCTGCGGATAATATTCCCGGTATAGCTGGCGTAGGTGAAAAAACTGCAGCGAAATTATTAGCTCAATATGAAACACTTGAAAATGTACTGGCAGATGCGGAGAATATTAAAGGTGCATTGGGAAATAAAGTAAGAGAAGGAAAAGAAATGGCGCTGCTTAGTAAAAAATTAGCTACGATAATTACTGAAGTCCCTTGCGAATTTCACGAAGAGAATTTTAAAATAGGACCTTACAACACTGAAGAATTAAAAAACATTTTTGCAGAACTGGAATTTAAAAATTTAGGTAAAAGGATATTGGGTGATGAATACAGTGTTTTTGAAACCGAAAAGAAAGTAGTACAGGGAGATTTATTTGGCAACACGGCTGAAGTCGCGCCAACAAAGCCTTCTGAAACTAAAGAACCGGAAGAAAAAACAGGACTTGCTGCTGATAAAAATATTCATAATACTCCGCATAAATATTTCTTAGTGGAAAGTGAAGAAGCTATAAAAGATCTGGTAAAAAAATTATCAGCTCAAAAAGAAATTTGTTTTGATACCGAAACTACAAATATTGATCCCAACGAAGCGGAACTGGTTGGACTTAGCTTCTCTTTCAAAAAAGGAGAAGGCTATTATGTTCCGTGTCCCGCAGATCAGGAAAAGACAAAGAAAATCTTACAACATTTTATTCCCTTGTTTAATGATGAATCCAAACTGTGGGTCGGGCAAAACATAAAGTATGATTTAATTATCTTGAAATGGTATGGCATAGAAGTAAAAGGAAAATTGTTTGACACGATGCTGGCACATTATGTAATAGAAAGTGAGGGAAGAAGAAATATGGATTTGTTAAGCGCCCAATATCTCGGGTATGTACCGGTTTCAATCACAGAATTAATCGGGAAGAAAGGCAAGGTACAGGGAAATATGCGCGATGTAGAATTGGAAGATGCCAAAGAATATGCGGCTGAGGATGCGGATATTACTTTACAATTGAAAGAAGCCTTTGTCCCGTTACTCAAAGAAAGAGAAGTAGAAAAAGTTTTTGATAAAGTGGAAACTCCATTAGTGAAAGTGCTGATGGATATGGAATTTGAAGGCGTGAATGTAGATACTGAATTTCTGAAACACTATTCAAAAGAACTTGAAGCGGAAGCAAAAAAATGTGAAGAAAGTGTATTTAAACAAGCGGGCATCAAATTTAATCTCGCCTCTCCAAAGCAGGTAGGCGAAGTGTTATTTGAAAAAATGCAAATTGAATCTAAAACAAAAAAAACCAAAGGCGGACAGCACGCTACAGGTGAAGATGTTCTTTTGAAATTAGCAAAAGATAATCCGATTGTGGAAGATATTCTGAGCTTCAGGGAACTCACCAAATTAAGATCTACTTATGTAGATGCACTACCACAACTGATCAATAAAAAAACCGGTCGAGTGCATACCAATTATGGACAAGCCATCGCAGTTACAGGGAGGTTGAGCAGTAACAATCCTAATCTTCAGAATATACCTGTAAGAACTGCAAGAGGCCGCGAAATAAGAAAAGCATTTATTCCCCGCGATAAAGATCATGTAATTATTTCTGCGGATTATTCCCAGATTGAGTTACGTATTGTTGCCGGCATTAGCGGTGATCCTGCTATGGGAGAAGCTTTCAGATTGGGGAAAGATATTCATACAGCAACAGCAGCCAAAGTATTTAATGTAGCAGAAGAAGAGGTAACCAAAGAAATGCGTTACAAAGCCAAAAGTGTGAACTTTGGAATTATCTATGGACAAAGCGCTTTTGGACTGGCTGAAAATATCGGCGTAAGCAGAACAGAGGCCAAAGAAATCATAGATGCTTATAAAAAAGAATTCGCCAATATTCAGAAATACATGGACGAAACCATTCAGTTTTGCAAAACCAACGGCTATGTACAAACGCTTATGGGCCGCAAGCGCTGGCTAAAAGATATTAATTCTTCTAACTGGACGGTACGCGGATTTGCTGAAAGAAATGCTATCAACTCGCCGATACAGGGCACGGCTGCCGACATGATCAAACTGGCCATGATTGATGTTCACCGCG
>DASSHD010000772.1:0-5069 GCA_035693085.1 Hanamia sp.
CCCAATCAAGTATAAAACGAGTTCTTATCATAGTAAGCGTTTCGGGGTTAATACCACGCAATACCACATTATTTTGTTTATTCATACAGGTTAAAAATGCAATCTCAAAAGGATTTTTATCTTTTGCATTGTCAAGGAGATTTGCATCAGCAAAAAGTTTTTTGTAGCCATCCAATAAAATATCCTTTATCTCGGCAGTACGCGAAGTAAATGATTCAATATTGACGAAAATTTCTCCGTAGATCAGGCACCACACTTTTTCTTTTGTGTAGTAATAAAACTTGCAGGCATTGTAGTAATTATTCCCATAAGAAGGATCCATTTCAATACCTTTTTCCCATTGCCTGATAGCAGCGGGATCATGTTTTGCAAGAAGCATTTCGCCATAATCATTATAGAGAGGGCCACTGTCAGGAAATACTTTTATTGCTTTCTTATATAATTTTTCAGCCTCCTTTACCTGGCCCAAAGCCTGATAAACTGTGCCTCCCAACTGGTAAGTCTGCTCATCGGTATTATCATTATCCAAAAAAGCTTTGAGAACGTTTAATGCTTTGTCGTTTTCATTTTGCAGATAATAATCATAAGCAAGATCCCTGGCAATACCTACATTTTCAGGAGACATCTGCAATGCCCTTGCTAAAATAAGGGAAGCATTTGCATAATCACCCTGACGCATAAACGTTTTTGCATTTTCATGAAGCTTTTCTACATCTTCCTGCTGGGCAACAACGCTGACAGAAAAAGTAAAACAAATAAGTGCAAATAGGAATTTTTTCATCGGGTAAAGATAAAATACTTTATGTGCTGAAATCTTTATAAAAACAAAAATTTATTATTGAATAAAAAAACAAAATAAAATAAATCTCCCTGATCATTTCTTATTATGTTATAAGATGCGTAAGAAGCCCATCTCTTAATTTGGGTTCAAACCAGGTACTTTTGGGAGGCATAATATTATTACTGTCGGCAATGTCAAATAATTGTTGAATTGTTACCGGATATAAACTGAATGCGACTTCCCATTCTTTGCTGTTAACTCTGTCTTCTAATTCGCCAAGTCCTCTGATGCCCCCTATGAAATCAATCCGCGTATCGGTGCGTTGGTCTCTTATTCCAAGTATGGGTTCCAATACATTATTTTGCAAAATCGTGATATCTAAAACACCAATCGGATCGGCAGAAAAAGTACCTTCTAATACTGCGAGCTTATACCAACGGTCATTCAGATACATCCCAAATGTATGGGGATATTCAGGTGCATAAGGCTCTGAAACCTTTGTAATGGAGAAACTTGTATTTAATTTATCCAAAAATTCCTTTTCTGACAGCCCATTCAGATCTTTTACAACCCTGTTATAATCCATAATTTTTAACTGCGATTCGGGGAAAAGAGTAGATAGGAAATGACCTGATTCCTCATTATCGGGCAAAAGATATTTTACTTTGGCGGCAGAAGCTACGCGATGATGGCCATCAGCAATATAAGTACACTCTACATCGGTTTTAAAAATTTCTGTGATCCTGTCTATAATTTTTTCATTATTAACAACCCAAACTGTATGTTGAATATTATCATCTGCTGTAAAATTATATACCGGATCCTTATCAGCTTTCCATTTTTTCATAATCTCATTCAGTTCATCAATGTCTCTGAAAGCAAGAAAAACATTGCCTGTTTGCGCGCCGGTAGTTTTAATGTGATTGATACGATCTTGTTCTTTTTCAGGCCTCGTCAATTCATGCTTTTTTATCAGTCCTTCTTCATAATCATTTACCGAACTACAGCAAACCAATCCTGTTTGTGTTCTTTCATCCATCATTAACTGATAAATATAATAGCAAGGTTTACTTTCACTAAAAAGTATCGGGCGGCTGATAAAAGCATCCAGATTTTCTTTAGCTTTTTTATAAACTTCCTCGCTGTGTATATCAATATTTGCGGGAAGATCAATCTCACTCTTGGTAATGTGAAGAAAGGAATAGGGATTCCCTTCAGCCTCTACCTTGGCTTCTTTGCTGCTCAAAACATCATAAGGCAGGGAGGCCACTTGTTTGGCAAACTGTGGCTCAGGTCGTAATGCTTTAAAAGGAGAAATAGATATCATGCTTTTCAATTTTTAGCCTTGAAAGGCTGGAAATTTTTTGTAGAGGTTGCAAATATAAACAATCGAAAAATATTGAAGAGACTTTCCGGAGATTGTATATTTTATTATAAGCCATATAATCATCATTAAATTTTATTCTCAAATTCGTTCATTTTTTCCACCAAATATTCTACACTGCTCAATGGCAAGGCATTGTATAAAGATGCTCTGAAACCACCAACGGAACGATGCCCTTTGATTCCGTAAATATTATTTTGTTTTGTAAAATCAAGAAACGCTTTTTCCTTTTCTGCATCTTCCATTACAAAGCATACATTCATTTTACTGCGGTCTTCTTTTACGGCTGTAGGTTTGAATAATTTACTGTTATCAATTGTATTGTAAAGCAAGTCAGCTTTCTCATTATTAATCTTTTCTATTGCATCTACACCCCCAATTCCTTTAAGCCAGCGAAGTGTAAGCATGGAAACATAAACAGCAAAAACAGGCGGCGTATTAAGCATGCTTTTTGCAGAAATATGATTTCTGTAATCCATAATAGCGGGAATCGCTCTTTTCACTTTTCCTAAAATATTTTTATTCACTACTACCAGGTTGGTTCCCGCTGCACCCATGTTTTTTTGTGCTCCTGCAAAAATTAGCCCGAAAGAATTAAAATCACGCTTTCTGCTGAAAATATCACTCGACATATCTGCAATTACTGGCATACTTACTTTAGGAATTTCATGCCATTGCGTTCCATAAATCGTGTTGTTGGTAGTAATGTGAAAATATTTTGCATTATTAGGAACAGCAAAATCTTTTGGAATAAAATTATAATTATTTTCTTTTGAACTGCATACTACATCTACATCACCAAACAGTTTAGCTTCCTTAATTGCTTTGGTACCCCACACACCGGTATCAGCATACGCAGCAGTTTCCTTTTCGTTTAGTAAATTCATAGGCACTTGCATAAACTGAACTGTAGCGCCACCGTGCAGAAATAAGACTTCATGATCACTATCCAGATTCATTAATTCTTTTACCAAAGAAATGGCTTCTTCCATCACTGATTCAAAAAGTGGTGTACGATGACCTATTTCTAAAATAGATAAACCGCTGTTATTAAAATTGATAATTGCTTTTGCAGCTTCCTGTAACACACTTTGTGGAAGAATGGAAGGGCCTGCGTTAAAATTGTGAATCATTTATTAATAGTTATTATGTTTTGTTGATCCGATTTTTATTGGATTTGTTGGTTTGCTATAAGATTGTTTTTTATTACAACTATATGGCTGTCCAATTTTTTCAGGCTGCAAAGTTATTCGATTCTTGCTTCCTAATTTATTGAAATGTTTTTTCAGTTATTTGTTGCTTCACTGTGAAGTTGATTCATTCACAATTTTTCATTTTCAATTCTTAATTCCTCACTCATGCTCTCTTCCATTTATTACTTTACTGTTTTTCCATTCCCTGTTGAGCGTTTCAAATTCCTTCAGATCATTTTCAGAAAAACTTTGTTGAGATATTGCTGAAAGATCAGGCTGTCCTGCGTTTATCCATGCAGTGTACCAAAAAGATGCAATTGCGAATATGGATTGACGCATCCGGCGCTCTACCATTCCGTTAAGCATTTTATTATACGCGATTGTATATTCAGACGAATATTGTTTTATCAAAACATCATTTCTGTTTTCAAAAGCATACTTTTTATCTCCGGGAAATTGAATGGATAATTCTTTTTCAAATTTCAAAACCGAGTCAGCGGCTTTTGCGCTTTCCAAAACCCTTTCCCAGATAAATTTTTCGGGGTTTGTAATGTATTGTGCTTTACCAATAAAAAAATCAAAGCTTTTATCAGCCAATAATTCAGGAACCCGGCTTTCCCAAAATCCATGAATTCCCTTTTGATCTGTTAATTGCCCGTTATGATTGATACTGGCGTGTAAGGGAACATGCGCATCCGCAATATAATGACCGAGTTCCGTACTATTTTTTAAAATAGACCGAAAATCTTTTTCTTTAAATGCTTTTGTCAAACGGCCAAGCATTACCTGAATATGCCAGGGAACAATTCCATACGTTTCTAAAGTATCAAGTCCGAATTTGTCAATGGCGTCTTTCCATTTGTGTGGCAATTCAGGATATGGATATTTGCCATAATAGTCTATATCAATAAAATGACGCGGCCCTTCTGCAGCTATGGCATATCTTCTTTTATCCGGATCAACAGCATGTTCGCTAATGAAATTTATATTTGGTTTATAAAAAGACATCATCTGCGGAGGCAATAAAAAAACGGAATAATAATTTATTTTTTTATGAGCATAAAATCCCCAGCAAAAACAAGTATGGCTGATTCCAGACAGGAAAATTAAAAGGATAAATCTTTTCAAACAGAATTTATTTATTAATAACAGAATCTGATAAATGATCTTCTGTAGCATCAGAAATAGTTTGTGTAACACCACCACTTACGGCAAATTTCATGGACTGGGTGGCGCTTATATTTGTTATTTGCCTGATCCTCTCTTTGCGAACAATATACACATTTCCTGCAACTGAATAGGCCATAGGTAAATAAACCGCTACATAATCTTCCATTCCAAAACTACTCATATCTTCCTGGGTAATAAAACCTACCCTCCACACATCCGTATCATCTACGCAGGCCAGCACGTTATGAATGAATTTTTTTTTGTTGCCTGCAAATGCTTCAAAAAAATCCCTTATAAATGAATATAATAATTTTATTCCCGGAGTTTTTTCTAACAATCTATCTAATAACGACAACAATCTTTCCATCACAAAAAAAGAACTCACATAACCGATAAAAATAATAAAAGCGATAATTATAATGAATCCTAATCCAGGAATATTTATCGCCGGTCTGAACAATCCGTCAATTTTATCAAAAACAACATAGATAAAATATAGAGTTATAGAAACCGGCCCCAATATTAATAATCCCTGTAAAAA
>DASSHD010000773.1:0-2436 GCA_035693085.1 Hanamia sp.
TCATAAACGACTTTATACTTTTCTGCAATTATCTTTTCTGAAAAGTTTTCCAAAGCATAATTTCTAATCCTCTCTCTGTTATAGTTCTCTTTTGAATTGATAAACTCGGTTAGCACATTTGCTAATCCCATAAAATTCATGCTTTTAGCTTTCATACCGTTAAATCCATTTTTAATAATCTCCGACATCCCCCCAACATCAAAAGAAATTACAGGGGTACCGCATGCCATTGCTTCAAGCATCACATTAGGCAGGTTATCTTCAAGGCTGGGTAGAATAAATGCATCAGCCATTGAATAGTACTTACTCAAAGTTCGTTCATCTTCAATTGATCCCAGGAGAATTACATTTAAGCCGTTAACTTGCCAATTATCCGAATTGCCAATTACCAATAATGAAATATTTTCTTGATTTATTTTTTTTAACGCTTCAAGAAGCAAATCAAAGCCTTTCCTATGGTTGCCGGTACTCTGTGCGACAAATAAAAAAATGATATGATCTTTAGGAATATTTAAAGCATCCCTAAAGGAACCATTAGGCACCGGTGAAAATATTTCCATATCTAACGGATAAGGAATATGGTATCCCTTCACGTTTTTAAATACTTTCGATCTCACCGCTGCATCAAGTAGCCAATGCGAGGGTGTTACTATCGAAAGTTTTACATTTATGTTTCTGATGGATTTCCTTTTGATTGTTTTTACTTTTTTATCCAATGATGATGCTACTGCATTATTTTTCTCCTCATCTTCTTTGTAATGAAACATACCTTGAAACGGGTTCATATCGTGTAAAGTCCAAACAACCGGTTTATTTACATTCTTAAAAAAAGATGGATAATCTAATAAATTTGCAACCCAATGTAAATGGATAATATCTGCATTTTGCACAAAATGATCTGCTAAGAGATCGTAATCAGAAAAAGGTAATTTGGCGATTTCACAATTAAGCTTTGGAAATAATATTTTAAAATTCTTAGTTATAGTTTCTTTTTCACTTATAATAATGATATTGAAATGACGTTTTAAACGCCATTTTATTTTGTCCTTCAAAACGTTAAACAAACTGATTTTTTCTGTTTTCTTTTCGCATGGTGAGGGTCTGGATACATATCGATCTCCCGGCTTTTCGTCGAGGCATATAAAATGAGAATCCATTCCATTTTTTAATAGAGCTTTATGAATACGATATGCAGCACGACCGGCTCCACCCTTAGGGTAAGTGCTTATATGAACTATCTTATATGCTTCTCTTATCATCTTTAAAACACCGGTGAATTAATATTGGAATAATATCCCCCAATTCATTACTGTAATCGGGTTAATTTTTTTAAAAAAGACAGAAATTGTAAAGGCTTGGATTTACTCTTTGTGGTTGTGGCTAAAATCGGATATACAATACTATCTAATTCTATCATGGAATCATATGCAGCTTTTAACACATCTTCATTAAGAAAATGTGGTTTTAAAAATTCAAATAATTCAATCCTCAAATTGATATTTGCATTTTTTTCAACCTGACTGACTTCAATCTGATTTTCTATGAATTTAAATATTTTGTTCCCTTCTATGAAATCAAGTCCGTTTCGGGAAGCGTTCGTAATAGTACTATTATTATGTCTTACAAAATAATTCAAATACTTACCAGATTCAAATACGCTGCCATTGAGGCAGATATTCACCCATAGATACCAATCTCCACAATATTTCATATTTGTAAAATCACTTGAAAATGTGGGAATAGCTGATCTTTTAAAAACTACCATGCTTGCATTTGCAATTTCATTCCTATTGAATAGCCTTGATTTTATAAATTTATTACCTGTAGTAAGATTAGCAAGTTGTTTACTTTGGGTTAAACCAAGTATTGCTTGAGACTCAGAAATCAAGATAGATTGACAAAAACTAAGCACAATATTGTGATCATTTATCATTGGATTTATAAGTTCGGCTAATAATGAAGGTTCACACCAATCATCACTTTCAGCAATCCAGATAAATTCACCTTTTGCCAATTCAATTCCCTTTTGCCATTGCTTAAAAGTACTTCCTGAGTTTACTTCATTAAAAATTAGATGGCTGACTTTTGGATGATTTTTCAATGTTTCTAAAATTTCTCTACTATTATCTGTACTACAATCATCCAACACAATCAATTCAAAATCCTGGTATGTTTGATTAAGTATACTTTCAATTCTTTGTTGAAGAAATGGAGCATGATTGTAATTGGGTATAATTACAGAAACCTTAGTCATTATTTTTTGAAGAATCTTATTGGGCTTAATATTGCTTTTCCAATTCGAAAATTCCAGGATTTTTTAATCCAATTAATAGCCTCATCTCTGGAATCTTCAGATATTTTTCTTAATAGTTGTTCTTTCTCAATTGCCGCTAAAACATTTCCATTAAATCCACTAACACTATTTTCTAAAGTCAT
>DASSHD010000774.1:0-2252 GCA_035693085.1 Hanamia sp.
ACAATACAATCTCAAAGGACAACAAACTCATAACGAATCAATAGATTTTTTTGGAATCGAAATGCTTGAGCCTTTGGAAATTTGTGATTCTACTATTTTATTTCTAATTTTCTCCGCCGCTGAAAAACATTTTGCAAAGGACAAAATGCAAATGCGAAAAATGCTACTCGTGACCGCTTACCTTCAAGGAATTAATATCTCAACAAACTTGATACTTGAAGGCAATTATATCAAAGCATCTGCAACGCTGAAACAAGATTATGAGACTATTGTAAGGCTAAGCGAAGTACATACTAACCGAGCAAAGGAAGGAAAGACACCAAATGTGCAAAACGGGCCTCCAACATACAGGGAAATGTATGGTTATCTTAATGATATGGCTCACATTGCTAAGGACGACATTTTAAACTTTGTCCTCAAACACGAAAGTGAAAATTTAAAAGGTGTTTCGCCTGTAAAAAAGTTTCATAAAATTATTGCTCATAGGCTTATGTCCTATAACATTGCGGTAAAAGTGGAAATGTTCAGACAATGCCTTAATCTCTACTTTGAGTTAGCAGGAGAAGATAAAGTGTATGAACAAGCAATTGTTTATTATAACTCTGTTCATGCCAGCTATTCTAAAATTGGGTTGCTCTATCAAATGGGTGCTCAAATTAATTAATAATAATTTCAATTAAATATGTTTTGTAAATCCTGCGGTAAACTAATTGATGATGACAGCAAATATTGTATTCATTGCGGAACAAACCTATTTTCTGCTAATGTACCTATAATAGAGAATAATGAAAAGATTATCGAGATTCCTGATTCATCAAAAACTAAAATAGAAATTAATTCAACATTAAAATCCACAAATTCAATTTATGATAACCATTCATTTAAAAGTCTATATAATCAGGAAAATGTTTTAGAAGAATTTGAAATTAAAACTAAAAATAGCAAATCGTCACGGAGAATTATTGGGGTTCTAATATCCTTTATTGGTTGTTTTTTACTTGCTTGGGATGTTTCGTTTTCATTGTTAAGTACGCATCCTATTGCTGAAATTTATTATTATATATGGGTCAGTTTAGTATTTAGCTCTATCCTTCTAATCATTGCCGCTTTTATTTTATCGAAAAGTGACAAAATAATTTTGAACAAAACAATATCTATAATTGTTGACGGGTTGGCTCTTTTATTATTCTTGTATTTAGCTGATTTTATATTTATAGGAAAAGATTATATTTCTGGCTATCCTCCCCACTATGTTTCTAGTTCTGAACAAAGCTATACTTCATATTTATTAGACAACCATTTTTTTGATTTGCTACACAACGTTTTTACTAACAAAATGATTACTTGGAGTTTATTTCTTTTAATTTATTATTCATTTGGCGAATTATCCGGTGGGACTTTCGGAAAGAAAATAGCACAATTAGCTTCAAGAAACCAAGAGAAAGAACGTATTTCTTTAAAACAGTGTATCAAAAAAACTTTAATTTACTCAACTCCGATTTGGATAATATTCATATTGTTTGTGTTAACTAACTTGATTGGAACAAATCCTCCTAGTATGTTAAGTAACGATATAGTTAATCAAATAAATAACTCAGCAATTTTGAAGTTTTGCCAGTGGACATGTTTTATTTTACTTTTCATTTCTTTATTTATGATTTTTATTTCAAAAGGCAACCAATCATTAGCCGACATTTTTTCAGGGACAATTGTAGAAAAGAAAAATAACAGAATTTCTCCTTCAAATTTTACAAGCGAAAAAATTATTTTAAACAAAAGTTCAGAACTATCTGAAAAAATAAATGCTAATGTTTATAATTTGTTTAATCAAATCGAAAAAGAAAAAAGAAAACTGTTTTCAGGTAGGAGTTTAAGTATAGTCGAATTGACAGAGAAAGTTTTTACAGATAAAAATTCGTTCGTTACAATTAATAATTTTTATAACGACTATTATTCTATCGGTATCATTGAACATTTAATATCTATTTCTTCCAGTTATGGAACCATTTATTTTTATATTGAACCATTTATAAAACTTGGCGTGTGCGAAGATACTTTTCCATATAAAACATTGCCAGATTCTAGTTATAAAAAAACTACTTCAATCAAAAATTGATATTCTTGACATGAGTACCCACTGTTCCTGCGATGGAGACCCATCTTTGAGAGAGCAGTAATTATAAGAACTTTTATAAGGTCAAATATACATTATGAAGTTAAGTTTCCGGGTATATTTTTTTCTTTCTTTTTGA
>DASSHD010000775.1:0-11021 GCA_035693085.1 Hanamia sp.
CAATCGGTTCCCCGACATTATTAACCCTATAAGAAATAAAATATTCAAAGTTTATTTTCCAGAGTAATCATTGAAATTTTTCCAAAATTAAAACCCAGTCATTTCCATCTTTTTCTTCACCAGGCGGATCAAAGCTTTGCACACCTTTATTAACAAACATTCCAATTAATTTTTCACTTCCATCTATGGGGCAATACCATATTGCTTTCACTTTCGTACCCGCAATTTTACCCATATTAACTTTAAAATTCCTTCCATTATAATCATACAGAAATGCATAATCATTTCCTCTTGTTGCAGCAATATAATTATATCTTTTTCCTTGGTCAGCAACCAAACTTTCATCTGGTACGCGCTCAAAATAAGGTTTAGACAACATTAGTTTCTTTAACCAGATCATTTGTGATGCACCTGGATCATTGATCGCATCAAACCAATACTCTTTTGCACCATAAGCAGCAGCTTTATCGCCTGGTTTATACATCTGAATTACAGAATTATCTCCGTATGTAAAACCTGCGGCGCCGGCAAAAACGCTCCAATAAGCATATCTTCTTACATCTTTTGCTTTCCATCTTGGCAATGTGGTATCATGCAACCCATAAGGAATTCCTTCGTAAGAAGGCTCTCCGTCAAGAACCGGTTTTGTAGGAGTTTTAATATAATCAAGATTTACATATTTATAGTTGTCTTCGCCAAACCTGAAAGGTTCATTTGATGATGTATCCTGAGCGTAGGCTCTATGCCCAGACTGGAACATATTGAATTTTAACCACCTCTCGTTTTGAAACCAAATTGAAGAAGTAGTGCGTCCACGCGGATGGAAAGTGATCAAATGATTTTTATCAATTGAATCCAATGTTTCGCCAATGATATTCCAGATATTAGTAGAATCGCTACCCAAAATATCGCCCCCATTTACCCATATAATATTTGGTTTATTTTTATATCGGTTAGCTAGCCAGGCAGCATAGATTTTTGTCTGTTGCTGATTAACCAGTCCATTTTTCACATTGCCTCCCCAAACGGGAACAAGAGCCATGTAAATTCCTTTTTCTGCAGCTTTATTAATTATATAATCTACATGGTCCCAATAATCATATTCTTCTTTATTTGAAAAATTATTTCCCGGAGTAGTTTTAGGCGTAGCTATATTTTTATTTACCAGGGCGCTGTCTCCATAAACATTTACATCGCTAACGGAATGCATTACCATTACCTGTATCACATTAAAACCTTTTCTGCTCCTGTCGTCTAAATATTCATCAGCTTCCTTACGGGTCAGTTTTGAAAACAGCAGCCAGCCGGTGTCTCCCATCCAAAAGAACGGCTTGCCATGATCTGTCATTAAAAAATGCCCATCCGGAGAAACGATTAGCCCTGGCATACTTTTCGTTTGTGCCATACTGTTAGTTATGAATATAACGTTAAAAAATAGCAACAGCAGAAATTTATATTTTATCCTGGTTTCCATAAGAATTAAAAAAGCGAATGATTTTTTATATGTAATGATAATTTTCAGCTTTCCAGGAAATCCATTCTTGCAGGATTAAAAATATCCACTAAAGAGCCCTCTTCCAATGCTACAACACCGTGAACCAAATCAGGTGCTACAAAAAAACAATCGCCTTCTTCAAGTATTTTTTTCTTCCTATCAATGGACACTTCAAAACGTCCTGATTGCACATAAGAAACCTGGCGATGTACATGATGATGAAGCGTGCCGACAGCGCCTTTTTTAAAACGAACACAAACCATCATCAATTGGTCATCGTAGCCAAGTATTTTTCTTTCAACTCCTTTTTCTGTTGATTCCCATGCAACGTTTTCTGAATCTATAAAAGACTTTCCTGCTATTGATTTCATAACTTTTTTTTATAAAGTTAGCCATAACATTAGTATCTACGGAGATGTTGTGGTTAACTAAAGCACAGAATAGAATTCCTTTAAAAATGTTGCTTTACTGAAGTGGTAGTACATTTCTTTTTATTTAAACTTATGTGAATCACAAAAAGATTTCATTAAAACGTTTCTGAATTTATCGCAAATGAAAAAAGTATAATTCGCCATTTGCTACGAATTATACTTTTAAATTAAAATTCAAATTATTTATTGAAACCAGTAACCCTTAGTTATCAATTTGGCAATCCATATCCATTTGTAACCTGTCCGTGCGAACTGATGAGCGTAGCTGAAGGAATGGGCCAATAATACCTGGGTGGATCGTCTGCCGATGTGATTCCGGAAAGAATATTTCGTTGATAGCTGGTAAAATTATTAACAATATCAATCCCCCAATTGGTTTTTTTATACCCCTGACTTATCAGTGAAGCTGCTACAGGGCCGTTTGGATCAATATAATTAAACAAACCTTCAATAGCTACATTATGAGGGTCGGACGCAACTATGCCACTTCCTGTTATGGTACTATAATCATATTGCCCTCTCCATCCGGGGTAAAGAGCCGGATTCGTGGTATCGGCATCATACGTCAATGGATTAGCTAAATTTACCATTTTTGTATAAATATAATCAGATATGACATTACCGTTAGCAAAGGTGTGATATCCCTGAGAACTGAGGTCGTTTACCATTGTCTGCATATCCTGCTGAACAGCTATTGCATCAGCAGAAAAGTTACCTGATCGTATCATATCCCAACGTCGTGTTCCTTCGCCAACCAGTTCAAGCTTACGCTCCTCATATACGGCTGCGGTTAATGCAGGGCCGGTTAATCCGCTTATATCGTGGCTGGCATCCCCAAAAGCTCTTTCCCGAATTTGGTTTACCAAATTTACAGCGTCAGCGCTTTCTCCCAATTTAGACTTCACTTCAGCTAACATTAACATTACATCAGACATTCTCAAAACAGGCCAATCCATACCGGAATTCCTTTGGGCGGCTGTGTATGGCGGATTCATTTTATTGTCGTCCCATTTGTTGATTGCGATCCCTCCGGTCGTTTTATTTCCGGGAACAAAAGAGAGCATCGTTTCATTACCTTTTCCTGTACTTCCGGTAACGGCTACACTAGCATCCCTTCGTTTATCTCCATTTTCATAGTCGCCATAATAAAAGGTAGGAATAATACGAAGACAACCGAACGTTTTGGTGGGGTAAGCGTTGCTACTGCCACCTGCTGATGGCCGGCCAAAAGCATACGGATATTCGCTCGTAGTGGTTTGACCTGATGGGCCACCTTGTAGATTACCCAGTTCAAACAAATATTCAGGACTTACCTGGAGATCGTCAAAATACTGGAAAACACGTTGATAGGGATTGTTTGCATAAGATCTGTCGTCTGAAGTGATCAAATGACAGGTACCTGCATTGGTAATTGCCAACTGCAAATATTGATCAGCTATTTTGAAATAATTGAGAGAATCGGTACGTTGTGCATATACACAGTTATTCATATTTGTACCTTTTTTATTAAATTGAACATTTCCATATAATCCAGGCACATCAGTACGTATGGTTTGATAACCTCCGGAATAAAGCGCTAACTCCCCTATTAAAGCATCACAATATGTTCTTGAAATACGTTCTGCAGTTAAGCCTCCTTGTCCCACAACATACATATATGGTTCCACAGCCTTAAGAGAAGAAATAAGGGTATCGTAAATATTAAACCGGGAATTTAAGGAATAATTTACTACGTAATTATTCTCATAACCGTAAGGGACATCGCCGAAATGTCTTAATAAATCAAAATAACACATTGCTCTTATAGTCATTGCCTCGCCGTATAGTTGAGTCCAATCGGAAGTAGTACCGGCCGCTACATCAGCCTGATAAGCCGGTTTCGCAGCAATAAGAGTGGCTACCTTTGACGCATAAGCAATCGTCGTATAAAGATTATTGAATCCGGTTGCCATTGCATCAACTGTTATCAAAGCGGGCTGTAAAATTGCATTTAAGTTATTACTGGAATTTTGCTCGGGGTACATTTCAGCATCCGAACCAATTGGGTCATTCCATCTATAGGTTCCCATAATACAATTTTGACGATAATTTGCATAACACCAGGACAGTACTTCAAACGTTTGCGAAGGCGTGGATGTGACGAAATTATCATCTACGTTGGATGGGGATGAAACATTCAAAAAAGTTTTCTTACACTGCGTAAAAATGATACACAACATAAATACTGCTATATAATTTATTAATCTTTTCATAATTAGATTTTTTTAATATTAAAAGCTAACATTTAGACCGAATACAAAAGATCGTGCACGGGGGTAGGCCCCATAATCCAAACCTGTGGTAGGATAGACGGCATGGTTATGCGAAGGATCAGTATTTACTTCAGGATCAAGTCCGGAATACCCGGTAATAGTAAGCACGTTATAGATACTACCATATACACGAAGATTATTGATTCCCGCCTTTGACGTTAATGACTTGGGTAATGTGTATCCCAAAACAAGCGTATTTAACCGCAAATACGACCCATTCTCAATACCCAGAGTTGAGACTCCGATTACCTCCTCATATGATAAGGGTAAGGTTGCATTCTTGTTTGCCGCGTCTAACTGATCCGGTGTAGTCAGCCGTACAAGTTGTCCGCCTTCGACATCATAAATTTTATAGGAATTCTTCATAATGTCCAACTTATTTTGATAAACCCCTTGTTCCTTTGGACCATAAAAGTTACCCAGCTTAGTCGCATTGTAGATTTGATTACCATAACTCCAATTGAAGTAGGCTCCGAAATCAATACCTTTATAAGTTGCGTTAAGATTGAAACCACCAGTATTTTTTGGATTCATATTTCCAATAACAGAAATATCGTTGTCGTCTATTACACCGTCCGGCTTGCCATTGGGGCCGCTAATATCTTTAAACTTTGGAAGTCCCGGATAGGCATTCTGGCCGGCTGGACGGTCAGCGGAGGTAAGTCCGTGTACAACAGTTATCCAACTACCAATATCAGGCACGCCCTTTTTTAAAGTGTACATCCCATTATTGTAGTCAAAATCAGCAGTGGTATAAACACCTTCATAAGTTAGTCCACGAACCAATCCAACGGGATGGCCCGGCTCAAGGATATAATCATTTATTGGATAAGTAGCAGAGACACCTGCCCAAGATGTACCATAAAGCCCGGTTACGTTGGGAGCAAGTTTATCAACATTGTTCTTGTTGAAGTTGATGTTACCCCCTGCACTTACTCTCCAATCCTTGTTTTCGAAAATCGTTCCTGAAAGAGATAATTCTACTCCCTTGTTACTTGTTTGTCCAATATTAGCATAAGTTGAAGTAAAGCCGGTGATCCCAGGAATGGAGGTCAACATCAGGAGATCTTTAGTGGTGTTCCAATATACATCAACGGTTCCTGACAACCGGTTTTTAAGCAAGGTAAAATCAGTTCCGGCATCCCGTGTGATAGTAGTTTCCCATTTAAGGTTTGGATTTGCAAGCGTTGAAGAAGCTAAACTATAAGAAGACTGGGGTACTTGATTAAGATCATATTTAAATCTTTGATCCGTTACAGACCCCCACTCCTGTGACCATAAATTAGCGCTAATTCCATCATTACCTACTTCACCAAAAGAAGCCCTGATTTTCATATTATCCAACCAATTTATATTTTGCATAAAAGGTTCTTGTGTTAATCTCCATGCAACGGCTCCGGCAGGGAAATATCCCCACCTATGTTCAGGCGAGAATTTAGACGAACCATCTGCACGAAACGTTGCTGTGAATAAATACTTGTCCAGCAAAGAATAGTTAGCCCTGCCAAAGTAGGAAGTTATACGGTCGGGAATACTTACACTTGAAGAAATTGTACTCGTGCCAACCGCCTGAGCATATTGATTAATCTGGGCAAAAGCTGTTTTCCTGTCAAAATTGGAAGGGAAATGGTCCGCCGTTATGTTCATGCCGGTTCCTCCTGAATTGGTAACCTCCTGGCCCGCTAACAGATTGAATGAGTGAATTTTATTAATAGTGATATCATAGTTCAGCGTGTTTGTCCAGAGCAATCCCCAGCCATCAGACTTTCCATATCTAAGGGCACCAGCATATGTAGCAGCACCCGTTGCAGGATCAATATAATTATTATAAATAGCTCCAGACCAGTATTTCTGCTGTCCCCATCCCTGGTTCAAATTTAAATCAGTATGGTAAGTTAATCCTTTGATAACTTTCCAATCTAAGTATGCTATTCCTCCCAGCTTTTGATTCAGTGTAAGTGGGAAATAATCTCCTGTACGGGAAGCAGGACTGAATTGATCCCACATTACGTTTTGCCCGTATTGTTCTATATCGCCTAAATTCAGCGCATTCAAATCGCCTAAAATGTGATTAGTGGCAATAGGACGGAAAGTATAAGCATTGGAGAGTATAGACCCACTACCACTCGTTGTTGATTCATCATCCATATCCTGGTCATTTGTATAACGTATATTTAGGCCAAATGTAACGTTGTCAAAAACTTTTTGATCAACTCTAAACGTTACGTTAGCACGTTTTAAATAGGAATTTATCTTCATACCCTGGTCGTCTAAATAGTTGACTGAGAACAGCATCTTAGTTCTGTCTGTTCCACCTGCTACCGTCAGGTCATGGTTCCAGGATGTAGAATTGTTATATAGCAACTTTTGCGGGTCGTCTGTGGGCATATTTTTGTAACTGTCAATTCCTCCTGAATTGAGACGGGTACTGTCTCCTAAACCGTATAATTGCTCAAAAGGTCCGTTAAAAGCAGCGCCGTTCGCAGCAGCGTTGGCCCATACATATTGCAGATAATCGTAGGGATCCAATGGTTTCAAATATTTTGCAGGAGTATTGAATTTCACGTAGCCATTATAACTAACGACAGTTTTTCCTGACTGTGCTCCTTTTGTGGTAACAAGAACTACACCATTCGCTCCTCTTGCACCATAAATTGCAGTAGATGAAGCATCTTTCAATACATCAATACTTTTCACCTGATCAGCAGGAATATCACTCAGTGTGCCAGGAACTCCGTCAATCAGGATCAAGGGCTGATTGCTTTGCGATATCGAACCTCCTCCTCTTACAGTAATAGCAACATCTGCCCCCGGGCGGCCGTCTTGTGAAACAACGTTCACCCCCGGCAATTTCCCTTGCATGGCTTGCGCCACATTTGCAACGGGCGCTGTTGCTATTTCTTTTCCAGACACGGATGAGACTGCGCCGGTTAGGTCTTTTCGTTTAACGGTTCCATATCCAATAACTACTACATCATTAAGGTGTGAAGCAGTTACGGTGAGGGTTACATTCACCACTGTACGGTTTTCTACAGGTACTGATTCTGTTTTGCTGCCCACATAACTGAACTCCAGTACGGAATTTTCAGAAGGCACCTTAATTGAATAATTACCGGAACCATTGGTGACCGTTATCGTTTTGGTTCCTTTTAGGGAAACAGTAACTCCTGATAATGCCTCGCCTCCTTCAGACTTTACAACACCTGTCACGGTCCTGTTTTGTGACATAGCTGTTGTAAATGAAAACAGGAGCATCAGAAAGAAATAAATTTTTCTTTTCATAAACAAGTTTTATTAGATGTATAAGAATTGGGGTTTAATTAAAAAAGTTTTAGAATCACTATTTAAAATAAAATGCTACATACCTTGTTGAATGCTTGCTGAAACCGAAACAATATTCACCTTGCCTTCTTTAATTCTTTCTGAATAGATTTTCTTTCACTATGGTTGCAGAAATTCATTTAAGTCTATTTTTTAAAAAAGATTTAAAGCAATTTTGTCATCATTTATATCAACAATAAATCTCGATCAATTAGAGTTTTCCCCATAGTATCAGTTCGCAAGTGTAGGTATAAAAAGCAAATAAAATTTAAAATAAGTCAGTTATTTTTATGCAATCGTTCCCGATAACGTTTCCAATTTTGTATCATAAGAAGTCGTGAGAAAAAAAGAGTACTTTTATATAGAGTTTCACAATTAAAAAATGCAAAATATTTTTAGATATAGAAAAGAATTTCTAAATGAAATTTGAAACAGTTACCATAAAAGATATTGCCAAAGCTTTAAATTTTTCTACTTCTACAGTTTCAAGAGCCTTAAGAGGAAGCTATGAAATAAGTGAAGAAACAAAAAAAATAGTGCTTGAATACGCTGAAGAAATTAATTACCGGCCTAACCCGATTGCTTTAAGTTTAAAGGAAAGAAGAAGCCGCGCTATAGGTGTGGTTGTGAGTGAAATTGCCAATGATTTTTTTTCACAGGCGATAAATGGAATTGAATCAATCGCGTACAACCGTGGGTACCACGTAATTATAACCCAGGCGCATGAATCTGAAGAAAGAGAAAAAGTAAATGTAATGCATCATGCTTCCAGGTCTGTTGATGGATTATTAATCTCGTTATCTAGTGGCACGGTTGATCTTACTTATTTAAAAGAGCTTCATGATAAGGGGTTCCCAATTGTTTTTTTTGACAGAATTACTGATGAGATTGAAACACATAAAGTAACTGCAAATAATTACATGGGAGCCTTCCAGGCAACAGAACATTTAATTTATCAGGGATTTAAAAAAATAGCCCACATAACCAGTGCGCCCTATTTATCCATCACAAAAGAAAGATTACAAGGATATATAGAAGCACTTGAAAAGCATCATATCCCTTATAATGAATCATTGGTAAAACATTGTAATCATGGAGGTATGATTGCTGAAGAAATTGCAGAGGCACTCGCATCGTTATTTAAAGGAAAAAACAAACCCGATGCTATTTTCGCCGCTGGTGACAGAATTACGACTGTTAGTTTTAAAGAATTACGAAATCTAAAATCAAAATCGCAGGTTGGCTTTGCCGGGTTTAGTAATATTAAGGTGGGAGATCTATTTGATCCGCCTATTACAGTTGTAAGACAGCCTGCATTTCAAATAGGCCAAACTGCTACCGAAATGCTTATTCAAATGATTGAAAGCAAAAGGCCGGTTGTTGATTTTGAAACGAAAATTTTAGAAACGGAACTAATCATCAGAGATTCTTCAATGAAAAAAGAATAAAGACTAACAGTTATTTATATACGAAAATAACAAATTCCAATTTCGTTTTTTTGCCTTTTGCTGTTATCAATCACCAGTTATATTTATTCCGGAAGTTTCCGCATTTGCTTTATAAAATATTTTAGAATTAGCGGGATGAAAGGCATTTTTTATGGTAATTTTTTTAACATTATTAAGAAGATAAACCGGATCTTTTTGAGAAATAATTTTTACCTTATCCATATAAATATCGGCAGCGTTGGTCGCCTCAAACCCTTTGTCAGATGATATTACAATATTATTAAAATATATTTTGCTTATCGGCATTTCCGGTAAACCAGTTATAGAAATGGCTGTTTCAGCACCATTGCAATAGATACTATCAAAGTAGAAATCGGTAAACCGTGGTGTTTTATCCCTGATTAAAATTTGGCCATTACTTTTTATTTTTCCGGCAGGCATATTTTCGTAATAAGTATTGAAGGAAATAGCTTCATGTACAATGCCTTTCATAAAAATATTTTTTACATAAATATTTTTTACCAAACCACCCCGGCCGGCATTACTTTTTACCCTTATTCCAATGTCAGTACCAATAAAATGACAGTTATCTACAAAAATATTTTGCATGCCACCGTCTGTATTACTACCAATTACAAATCCGCCATGAGCCCTGTAAACAGTACATTCAGCAATAATTATATTTTCTAAATTGAAAGAATCCAAATCATTTTTTCCTCCGCTTGATTTCATACAAATCCCATCATCTCCTGCACTTACCGTACAATCATAGATTAATACATTCTTACAACGGCTGATATCAATTCCATCCCCGTTTTGAGCCCACCATTCATTAAAAATGTTTACGTGATTCATTGTTAAATCGGTGCAACTATTGGGATAGAAAACAAATTTGGGTGAATTTCTAAGTGTTACATTTTTTATTAAAATATTTTTACAGTTTATTAAATATAGCATGTAAGGACGCAGGTAATCCCTCGCGGGCAAATAATCTTGCGCAGTTAATTTTTTATTTTCTTTTTTTATTTGTTTCAAATATTTTTCTCCATCCATCGCTTCTTTCGATGGCCACCAGATGGATCCATCTTCGCTCACAACTCCTCCTGATTTTACAAATCCTTTCCATTGATCTTCGGTAGTTTTCATTTTCTTTACAGGGCGCCAGCTTTCTCCGGCTCCATCTATAATCCCTTCTCCGGTGATGGCAATATCTTTTAAATCATATCCATAGATCGGTGAAGCAGTAACATAATTGCTGCTTCCGGCAGAAGCTTTGATCATTGGATATTGGGAATGGTCTTTTGTAAATTGAATTAAAGCGCCTCGCTCAACAACCAAATTGATTTTGCTTTTTAATTCTATAGGACCTGTAAGCCATGTACCTTTCGAAACGATAATTCTGCCACCTCCGGCTGCTGCACAAGCTGCTATTGCTTTTGCAAATGCATCCGTATTTAAAGTATGCCCGTCGTTGACACCACCATAATCTTTTATAGAAAAATCTTTATGTGGAAATTCCGGAACAATTACTTCCTTCATTTTGAAGGGAGCATTCATAATGTACCAATCAGGATTATTGCTCTGACATTTAACTTCATTAAATAATGAAAAGCCTGTTACGAAAAACAGAAAAATAAATAAAGTTTTTATTGTTTTTAATTTCATTTGATTCATTTTATTTTAAACATCTTATCCAAAAATAGAAACCATTTATTTCAACAACCGAATTATTTACGGAATCGTTCCCATGATTTATATTTCCTAAACAGAGAATAAAACCTGTATGGGATAGAATCTTTTATTAAAAGTTGTTTGGTTTAAATAATTTTTGCCCATATTCTTTTCTTTACTATTCTTATCAGATAGGAATGACTCCCAAAATTCGCAAGCTACTAATCCCTGCCATAAATTTTTTTAAATCATTCAGTTTGTTTAAGATTTTTGAGAATGTTGGTATTTGCAAAGCATTTTTTTTGTGGTGAGTTCATAGTTTCCCTTACCCATAAATTTCGGT
>DASSHD010000776.1:0-9391 GCA_035693085.1 Hanamia sp.
AAATATTTAAGTTAAAAAATTTGTTCTCCTTGCTAATTAGATGGTACATCAAAATCGCTGGCCGGAAAATCCATTGTTGTGTTAGCCTCTATAAGGTTGATATTCGCGGCCATTTGCCCGTGGCTTGTTGAAGTCATTTTCACCAGGCCGCCCCATTGAAATATATATTCATTTACAAACATTTGCTTATAGCCGGGACCAATGCCCTTCAATATTTTAAGCAGCAGTAAATAACCCGGAACCTGGGTACTCACCCAATAATCCTCGGCGCGCCGTTCATTATTATTGATACCCTGAACATGCGTACAATTGTACTTTCCTATTGCATCTTTTCCTACGGGCTTCACGTTAGACCCGCCGCCTGCTGAACCGCAACAATTATGTATCATAGACTGGTGAGTAAGGAAATTATAAAAGATAATTTTGTTTGGATTAGAAAATTTGTAAAACAAAGCAGTTTGCGACATTACATTATCGCCATTTTCAAACACAACATTATATCGAACACCCAGAGAAGAATCTATTTCAACACGAATACCTATATCATAACTAAATTGAGGAGATTTAAAACTTCCGGCATACACAAGCAGCACTCCTTTAGCATCTTTTTTGTATCGGTGATTTTTATAGGTTTCCAAATGGTCAGATACACCGGGTTTAGACAGTGTCAACATACAAGGTAAAAATGCAAACGCAGCGATTAAATAGAATGTTTTCATAAAAAATATTTAAGTTTAAAATGTTGTTCTTCCTGTTAATTAGATGGTACATCAAAATCGCTGGCCGGAAAACTCATCGTTGGGTTGGCTTCAACCAGGTTGATTACTGCGTTCTGTGTGGCCCCGGTCTTTTTATCTTCAAAATAATGTGTCATCTTCACAAGGCCACCCCACTTAAAAATAGTTCCGTTGATCACAAGAGATCCTGCGTCTGAATTTAATTGATTGAGTACCTGGACAATTGATTGAAATCCTGGTAAACTTTTACTCATCCAAAAATCATCTTTGGAAGTATGATCTTTATCGTTATCAAGATTTTGAAGATGGGTACAAGCGTATTTGTCAATAGTTTCAGAACCCGCCACCTCTGCATGAGGATCACCATCTTCACCGCCATTATTGTAGGATATATAAGAATGCCTGGTAAGATAATTATAGATGGTGGATTGATTAGGTTTAGAAAATTTGTAAAAAATAGCAATATGGGATAGAACATTATCTCCGCGTTCAAAAGTAACCTGGTAGCTCATACCAATTGAAGGATTCATTTCAAAATGAATACCTATATCATAACTAAATTGAGGAGATTGAAAACTTCCGGCATATACAAGCAGCACTCCTTTACCATCTTTTTTATAGGGGTGATTTTTATTAGTTCCCAAATGATCAGATACACCGGGTTCGGACAGTGACAACACAAAAGGTAAAAATGCAAACGCAGCGATTAAATAGAACGTTTTCATAAAAAATATTTAAGTTGAAAATGTTGTTTAGTATTTGGGGCCACCAATCTTTGAAAGGTTGGCAACCATATAGTTCATTTTAAATGTCATGATGTGGATAATTTTTAATTGAAAATTTGCCATAAAACTTCGTTTACTGTTTCACTACTTTTATTACCGGCATACTATTATCGGCAGAGCGCAGAAAATAAGTACCTTTTGCAAAAGCGCTGATGTTCCATTCTATTTGATTTCCTCCGGCATTAAGTTCCACTTCTTTTTCCTGCAGCATTCTTCCGTTTACGTCATACAATCCAATTACATACTTCTTCGCCACCTGCAGATTTATATGCAGATAGAATGTTCCTGCTGCCGGGTTTGGAAATACCATAAAAGAAGTTCCTTCTTTTACATTAACCTGTACGTAAGATGAAAAGCTGAAATTGCCATCTATATCCACTATCTTTAAACGGTAATAGTTAATGCCGTCAAAAGGATTTTTATCCACTGCATTATAAGTGATCTTTGAACTGCTGTTTCCATGAGCAGGAATGGAAAATAATTTGTCAAAAGAAGTTCCATCCTTTGATCTCTGGACTTCAAAATAGCTGCTGTTGATTTCCTGTGCGGTTATCCATTGCAGTTGGGTTGTCCTGTTTACAAGCGTTGCCGTAAAAGAAAGCAGTTTAATTGGGAGTGGATTTGATATTTTACTGGCAAGTGTCCATATTGATAAATGATCAATATTATTTTTCAATACCCAATCATTGGCCTGGTCATTATTGTCTTCGCCAATAAGCGCCCATGTATTACCGTTATCTTCGCTGCTGTAAAATTGTAATTCACTTTTATTGATACCTGCCAGTTCTCCATCAAAATAATACATCTTCAATGTAGCATTCAGTGAAGTGTTGTTTGCGGGTGTAATATCGAAATACCGGTAAATACTTAATCCGCCATTGGCGCTGGTTTGCTGCACATGTCCTCTTTTTATTACGGTGCTTCCCAGGTTTTGAGAGCTACTTATTGCAATGCCGATATTACCGGGATTCACTGATGCAGGAGCGTTGAGGTTTGCAGTTTTGATGATGTTGCCACCGGAAGTGCCTGTTATTCTTGAATCATTGGTTTCATTCATTATTGCGCC
Source organism: Hanamia sp. (assembly GCA_035693085.1). Taxonomy (GTDB): domain Bacteria; phylum Bacteroidota; class Bacteroidia; order Chitinophagales; family Chitinophagaceae; genus Ginsengibacter. Next base: position 2,589 of record DASSHD010000776.1, read on the forward strand.
AGCGCCGCTTCCTAAATCAATATTAAACAGGTTGAGTTCAAGATTGCCCGCTTGCATGGTGAGATTGCCACCAACAGAAATGTTATCACCGAGCTTTACGTCATTGGAAGTTTTATTAATTGTGAGATTGGTTAATGAAGCGCCACCTGACTTTAAAGTGGATAATGCACTGCCGCTAAATACCAGGTAATCATCTGTGGCTGAAGATGTATATGTTGCTGCATTAGTGAAATCACCCTGCACTTCTATTTTGCCATCATTGGTAATGGTACCGGACGTGTTGTTTATATTGCCTTTAGCAAAAATATAAGCGCCGGTTTGAATATTAATATTAGCTCCGTTATTGGTCAACTGCGCTTTGAGCGATGGCGATAAGCCAATCAATGCGATTAGAAATTTGCAAATTTTTTTCATAACGAGTATTTTATTGATGGCCAATATTATTTACCCTGTTTTTGAAGCGCATTTACTTGTTGTTGCAATTGCTTCACCAGTTCTGTAAGCGCTGAAACCTGATTTTGTAAATCAGTATTTTCGTTTTGAACAGATGGCGCTGAAGAACGATTCTGCATTTTTAAAGTTTCAATCTCCTGTTGCTGTTCCTGCATGGCTGCTACTATTACCGGTATGAAAGAACTGTAAGCAAGCATTTTTTTATTCTGTATGGTATTTACAAATTCAGGAAAAACTTGTTCTACATCCTGTGCTATGAAGCCATAACTTTTCGGGGTATTGGTATTTTGATTTGTAAAATGGTAATTACTAGGTTTGAGCGACAACAGTTTTTGTAGCATACTACTTTTGTCAAGGGATGCAATGTCTTTTTTAGTTCTTGCATCTGAAAGCTGGTGATAATTGCCCTGATCATCAATATTTGCTACATATGCAAAATTGCCGGTAGTGGTGGAACGTGCCTGAAAAACCAGAAAGGATTGTCCAGGGTTTGTTAAGGAGCCATTGAAATCATAAGCTGATAAATTAAATCCACCAATGTCACCAAAAACATCATCAGGGCTTGTGAAAGTTAATCCATTAGAAGAATTTACTGAATTCCCGTAATTGACAATTTCTAATTGACTTAAGGGGTCAGTTGTATTAATCCCTACGTTACCTGAGGAGTTGATGTTAAAGGTTCGTACGAAGCCATTAATAAAAGCCTGATCACCCGCTATTGTCTTGCCTTTCATTGTGGTCACATAAAAATCACCGCTATTTTGGTCTATCCCAATTTCACCTCCATAACCGGCGCCAATGCTTTTATAACCGCTGCCTCCATCAAAATAGCTATTAAAACCAATTGAGGGAAAATGTTCCTGGATAGACACTCCCGAACCTTCACCGCCAAAAATAGCGCATGCATTATTTACAGCACCCTGTTCTTCCATCCATGCCCGGCTTGGTATTCCTGTATTCAGGCCAAGTTTTCCGTCTTTTGATAATGACATTTTTGTATGGTGCGTAACGAGGGTATTGGGTGATGCAGCATTGTCATTAAAATTGAAATCATAATTGCCACCGGAATTATCAAGTGTTATATCACCTGAGTAGCCATTTGCCATATTTCTATTGCCACTATTATAATAACTATTAAAATATATGCCGGGTAGATTCCCTACCAGGCTAATTCCGGCAATATTATCATACACACCATCGCCAAAGGCCGCGAGTGTATTTCCAAACATACCGGTAGTTTGAAAGGGCGCGAAATCCAGAAATGCGCCTGCCGGAGAATTGATACGAACCGGTACTTCGCTATAGATTCGCAGGAGCTTATTACTGCCTTCCATCAATGCATATTTCCAATAATTATCCCATCCCAGCGATAGCCGTGTCCATCCACCCAGGTTCCTTCTGAAATAAAGAGATGTGTCCGTATTATTAAACATAAACATCCCCTGTGGCGGATTGCTGATGGAAGTGGTATCTGAGAGTCGCGGTAAAAGCAGTCCTTTATTACCACTTTCTAATTCAAGCAGGCTTGCAGAATTTACTGTTGTTGGATTATCACCAATTTTTACCTGCGCTGAAATTTTTGTGCTGACGAATGCAGTGAGCACTGTAATGATAATGCATAAATATTTTTTCATGATATAATTTTTTTTGGTTTAAAATTCATTTCATTAATTTCCTTTAAAAGGCTGCACATAAGTAAATTCTATATCACATAAGCCGGTAACTACATACCCAAAAGGCCACGGATTTTTAGGGAATGCGGGCGATTCAGTATTTAAGGTATATTCCTGGTTGAAATTGACAACATGAGGGTAGCCTGTAAAGGGAAAGATGTTTCCCCCATCCACTTGCACATAATAAAAATTATCACCTTCAAGATTGGTAGATGCACTGATGGCTGCAGTAAATACACCGATCATATAAGGGTGATTTGCAAGAATTACTTTGAATTCATTGGTAGGAAGAAGATCCACGTAATTGAAAAGATTCGGGTGGAGTATTTGAATATTTTTTTGAACTAATAATTCTTTTGTTACACCATCCCAAAGCGATACAGCATAAGTTTTACCCGAATCAGGGAGCATAATTCCTAATTTATCAACGATACCAGGTATTGACGAAGTAAAGCTGTAACCTATTTCCAAAGGGCCATCGCTTCCCTGAACATTGAGCTTTGGGCCACCAGGCTCCTTAAGAAGACTGTGGTACCAGAGATAATCAAAAAACGGGCGTTCGTATTTGTTAGTACCAATAGGTTGATAAGGCTTGTTGCATGAAGAAGTACCGGCAAGTACATAGGTCATTGCTAAAAAAAACAGCGGGTAAAAAGTTTTTGATTTCATGATATAAAATTTTAAGATTAGATTTTTTTGATTTATTTTTTCTCCAGTGCCCGGACTCTTTCAAGCAGATCAATGAATTATTTTTTCAATTCTTCATTCTTTGATTTTAATTCCTTAACTGCAATTCCTGATAATAGTATCAGCAGGTGGAAAACTTTTTTCATAAAAAATTTTGTATAATTAAAAATTATTCCCTTTTGTTATTGCAAATTATTTTACCATTTTATAGAAGAAAAGCGTCATTCAATATCCGGCTGCTTGTATTTTACAAATGAGAAAGAAGTAAACGGATTGTGAAAAACATCTTTTAGTAAGTCACCCCAAAGTTGCCCGCAGTGGATAAAGTTTCGTTACTGTTATCCGTTAAAGTGCAACCGGTAAAAGATCCCTCTATACGCTTTGAATTTGTGTCATCTTTTGTGATATGAATGCCTCCTGTTCCGATGCCGGTGCCGTTGTTAAATGTTGGGTCATAATAATATTTGTTACCAGCAGTGTATCCTATTGCTCCCTGTGCCTGTCCTTCAGTCGTGGTTAAATCAATTAACCCTCCTGGCAAAGAAGGTAGCGAGGATAAAGTGAGGTAGATATCAAAAAAAGTGTTACCATCTAATTCAACTTTAATGTCCCTGTATGGAATTCCGCCAATTGAATCCACATTTGTTGATACCTGGATGACTTTTTGTTGTGTTCCATTTATCGTCAAAGAAGCCATGTTTTTAGCCGCTGAATTATTATCGCTTTTTTTGCAGGCGACTAAAAACAAAAGGAGCGCGATACATGCAAAACCAATATGCGGATTGAATATTTTTTCCATAATTATTTTTCTTAAAAGGTTAATATTTAAAATAAAGCGCTAAAGTATCTTGCAATCCGGTTAAGGGAAAGCTCCACTCTATATCTGGTCGCTTTGACTTTATATTTGGATGCGGCTGGCAAGCCATCGGAACTTATTACTGGCCATTATAAACAGTAAACAAACCTGCCTGAGCAGTAAAAAAGGAAATAACCGGAATTTATATTTTTGTTTTACACCAATTTTTGAAATACTATTGTTCGGATAGACTTATAAATCTGAAATACAAGCCGGGGAGTAATATTTTATGAAGTAGTTTAAACAACAAAAGTTGCTTTTCGTGAAAAAAGCAACTTTTGAATTGAGGAAGTTGGCAATTAAGAAATTTGTATTAGCCTTGGTGGCTTTTGTTTTGCTTCCTCTTTTTTGGGGATGAGAAGATGTAATAAACCATTCTCATACTTTGCCTGTATCTTGTCAATATCCACTACTTCTTTCGGTAAAGTGAAAGTTCTTTGGAAAGATTGATAACTGAATTCTTTACGGGAATAATTTTCACCTTCCTTATCTTCCCTTTCATCGCTTTTTTCTGAACTGATGGTCAGTGTATTTCCATCAAGTTCAATTTTGAAATCGTTTTTTGTCATTCCGGGAGCGGCTACCTCCACTTCATAATTCTCCGGAGTTTCTTTAATGTTAACTGCAGGAATTGTAGTGTTGGTGCCGGAGAAATTTGAATTGTTCCAATTAAACAAATCCCGGTTAAAGAAATCATCAAAAAGCATCGGTAATGGATTTAACAAGTTTCCATTTCTTTTTACGAGTGTCATAATTACCTCCTTTTTTAATGGTTAAGAATTAATTTCAAAAAGAAAAATCAACTCCTGTGCCATCGTAATCTTAACGATAATCAAATGAAAATTTGTCGGAAAATTTAATAAAAAATGACAGTCTGAAAGTCAAAATTTCTGTGTTGAATGGGAAGTCTTTATAAAATCAAAATCCTCCTTATTTGTTTGTTCACTCTTTAAAAACTTTTGGAAAGTTTTTGAACTTTCCAAAAGTTAGTCGTGTATCGGGCATGAAACTTCGATGCGTACAGAGATGCTGATTATATTCATAAGGGTTGCCAACCTTTCAAAGGTTGGCAACCCTGACCTCCTTCCAGATCAATCTGATTCATTTATAAACAGGACTGATACCAGGCAGTAAAGAAAGAATTATTGAATATTTCTATTTATCATTTCCTTTACCCGCTCAAGTTTGGTATCTTTTCCATTAAGGATGTCGCGCCAGTCCGGGCCAATATAGATATCGGGCATTACACCGGTTCCTTTGAAAGGAACATGTTGATATTGTACTAATTTAAAAAAAGGAAGCCTCACTCTCATTTTAGTATTTGGTAAAGTAATATTGGGAATCATAATTCCTGAATTGCCATACCAGCCTCCGCCGGTTTCTTCGCCTACCAGTTTAATATTGCTTTGTCCTTTTACATCATTACAAAACAGGGTAGAAGCTGAAAAAGTTATCCCGTTAATCAGAACATATATTTCCCCATCGAAATGATTTTTTCGTTTAGGCATGAACGTATGCCTCTCCCAATAACCAAAATGATATTTCTTATCTGGCTTTTTATGAGTCACAAATGTCAAGCCGATATTATTAAAAAATCCTGAAGAAATATACCTGGTGTATGGCCTCAGATTCTTACTTACCGAGTATGCCGTATCTGCAACTTTAAAAGGTTTGTCACGTAAAAATCTTGTGAGAAAAGCTGATTTAATAATATCCCCACCACCATTGGCTCTTATATCTATTACAAGATTTTTTGTTTTATTTTTCCGCAGGTCCCGAAATGATCTTCGGAAAAATCTTTTTAAATGCCCGTTAGAAAATCCATTTACTGTCATTAGTGCAAAAGAAGAATCATATTCCAATGAGCGGATATTTTGCAATTTTTGATGATGAGTAATTTTCCTTTTCTTTAGTTTTAATTCCTTTTTTATTTTTTTTACAGTATCCGGTTCAGGAGAAAACCAGGGTAAGCTTACACTATTGGCAATCCCATTGCTATCTGTATAATCTACCTGGTATTTTTTATATAGCCCGAAAATATTACGATGAAAATAAGGAAAGTCAGCGCTTAAACGTATATAATTCACATTTTCGGAATAACCGTCTTCAACCAAAAAGTGAAACATATAATTGATCATATCAGCAGTTTTTATTCCATTAATAGCTGTAATAAAATCCCCGTTTTTAATTAATGAATCCTTGCTGTTCAAATCACCAATTACCATCATGGTATCTTTCCAGACTTTTAGATAAAGAGGAAAAGAAGGAATGATTTTATTTTTTATAAAACGGTTCCAGCCTTTGCTCATACTAAAGCTGGTATGGCCGCAATGAATAGTGGATGTAAGAGGCGCTAATATTTTCCAGCCAAACTGTAGTTCCGTCATGGAATCGGTAATAGCCCGGTATCCTTCATCAAAATAATAATCCATGCTGTCTTTGGATGTGTACCAATAGAGAGCCGGATGTTTCTTTTCAAGAATATTTCTTAATAAAGTATAATCCTGTTGTAATTGGACTTTTGAATATTTTTTATCCGGATTATAATTTCTGGAAACCGAGCAGGAAAAAAATAATGGTAAAAGTAGTAGTAAGAGTAATTGCCTCATGATTTTAAATCCGTATAAATTGATGCAATATTAATTCTTTGATTTTTAAAATTATTGAAGAGCATTCCATCCCTGCGCAGTGAGCGGATATTTATTTCCACCTTTGGTAATGATGATTGAGCCAGCTTCTTTTTCAGTGATATGGCCTGCAATACTTATTTCAGGGTTAGAAGATATTTTCTCAAAATCTTTTTGGCCAATGGTAAAAAGTAATTCATAATCTTCTCCGCCACTTAATGCACATGCGGTTGGATCCAGTTCTAATTTGTATGCAAACTGACGCGCCACATCATTCACAGGAATTTTTTCTTCATATAAAACACAGCCTGCTTCACTTTGTTTGCAAATGTGCAGGAGTTCACTGCTTAATCCATCGCTGATATCAATCATAGACGTAGGCATTATTTCTTTTTCAGCAAAAAAATCAATGATATCTTTCCTGGCTTCAGGTTTTAAAATTCTTCCTACAATGTAATCCTGGTTTTCCAGATCGGGTTGCACTCCTTTGGTTTCAAGAAAAATTTT
>DASSHD010000777.1:0-2288 GCA_035693085.1 Hanamia sp.
CGATAACGGTGGAGAACTGGAAAATTGAAAAAATCGGAGTGATAGGACCCGGTATTGTTGGTATGCCAATGGCAGCTATGCTGGCAAATGCAAAAATAAAAATCGGAAGTGATCAACCTGCAAAAGTAGTGGTCGTTCAAAGAAATTCAAAAAACTCAGGCTGGAAGGTTGATACGATTAATAGTGGTAAATCTGTTATTGGTGGTATCGAGCCTGAATTGGATGATATTACCCATGCAGCGGTTGAAGCAGGAAATCTTTCTGCCAGTTCTGATTTTTCAGTTCTTTCGGATGCGGATGTGATACTGGTTTCTATTCAAACTGATAAAAATGAAGAGGGTTTTGAACCTGATTACGGGCCTATGTTTGGAGGCCTTGAAAAATTAGCCGAAGCATTACAAAAGAAACCGGCAGATAAGATTCCATTGGTAATCTTCGAGTCAACCCTTGCTCCTACCACTATGGATACTTTGTTCCGTGAACACTTTAAAAAATATGGTTTGGAAGAAGGTAAAGATATTTTATTGGGGAACAGCCCCAATCGTGTGATGCCGGGAAGGCTTGTTGAAAGAATTCGTGATGCCGATAAACTTGCTGGCGGTCTGCATCCTGAGACACCTAAGCTTATTGCAAAGCTTTATAATCACATTGTAACTAATGGCAAGGTTTTTCAAACAAATAGCCTTACTGCTGAAATTGTAAAGACACTTGAAAATGCATATCGTGATGTAAGAATCGCTTTTTCAACTGAAATAGTAAGATACTGCGATGAAAACGATATTGATTTTTATAAAGCACGGGACAAAGTAAATAACATTTTGTCCCAATCGGATAAAGCAACTACGGATCCCAATGCAGTTCCGAGTGGCGGAATTTTGATTCCTATGCTTGGTGTTGGTGGACATTGTTTGCCTAAGGATGGAATTCTTCTTTGGTGGAGAAATTTTCAAAAAGGAAATGATACAAATAAAAGCTTGATCCTGGCATCAAGATTAATTAACGATGCTTCCCCCGTTCATACTTTTCAACAGGCTGAAAATGCGTTTGGAAATTTACATGATAAAAAAATATCGCTCTTAGGTGTGGCTTATCGTTTCAATTCTGAAGATACACGCAACTCCCCTACTCTTGTGCTTGCCAATTATTTAAGGGACAATAATGTGAAATATATCATGCACGATCCTTATGTAAAAGACGATGATCAGAATGTTTTGAGATTTAAACAACAAGATCATTTAACCCACGATTTGAATAAAGCACTGAAATTTGCTGATTATGTATTTATTTGTTCCGCACATAAAGAATACATTGATCATTTTGAAATAATCGAATCTCATAAAAATATTAAAGGGATCATGGATGCTTCCAATATTTATAACAGAAGACTATTCTCAGGTACCCCTGAACGATACGCCGGCATTGGCAAAGGAACACAGGAACCCAACGAAAATTTTATCAAATTTGTTTATGAAAGTTTCCGGGCCATGGAAAAAGGATTAGGTCATGAACTTATCGGACTTATCAATTTTTATAATGAAAATTATGCCTTTGATGAATACAACAAAGTGAAATTTGAAGATGTACAGCGATTGGCCAAGACCTGTTCGACAGGATGCGAAATTGCTAATCCGGATACTGTTGAGAACCTTCCGGTATATAATGGATTCTCGAGCATACTCGCGGGAAAAGGATATTCAAATGCAAACCTCACCCCAACCCCTCTCCAAAAGGAGAGGGACGCGCTTTCTTAGGAGTACTTCAAATTATAGTAGATTTCAAAAAAATAAGAAGAACTTCATGCGCTGTGGCAATCCCATTAATTGGAAGAATAAATTTTCTTTTTACAATGATGTTCAAAGTTTCACTCATGAGATTGCCACATCGCCATTAAAATCTTTCTAAACGATTAAAATTATTCACGCTCCTCGCAATGACGTACAGAAGTGTAATACTTTCGAAAATTAGAACAATCATTAACTGGAAGAAGAAAGCAACAACAGATCATCGTCGCGAGGCTCATCAATTGGAATCAGATTGCTTCGTCGCCAGGTGATACGTCATTGCGAGGCGCCAGAAAAGAATCAAAAATTTAGTTAACACTTCTTGCGCCGTGGCAATCTCACCAATTAGAAGAATAAACTTCCTTTTTACAAGGGTGTTCACAGTTTCAACTCATGAGATTGCCACGTCACCATAAACATTTTTCTAACCGATCAAAATTAATCATGGCTCCTCGCAATGACGTTCAGATGAGACACATCAAATAACTTAAAATAAACAACTTGAGA
>DASSHD010000778.1:0-4670 GCA_035693085.1 Hanamia sp.
TATTGCTCCATGAAATTCTTTTTATTGAGAGCAGCAAAGAATATGTAAAACTGCATCTTGAAAACGGGAAAGCACTTTTAGTAAAACAAAGCATTAGCTCTATGCAGAAATTGCTTTCACCACACCGGTTTCTTCGCGTTCACCGTTCTTACATCGTTTCAATTGAAAAAATTTCTTCTTATAATCCAACCTATATAACCATCGGCGATCATAAAATTCCAATCGGAAGATTGTATAAAAATGAAGTGCACGAAGTTTTAAAACATTGAATTGTTTCAAAGCCATAGGATGTACGGATGTAAACATGTTAAATACAAAACATTATTGATTCATTAATTATCCAATACCGGCATATATTTCCTCTAAGTTGTTCAACGCTATTTGTAAAAAATTTGGAAGTATATGATCATGTGTCCACAATATTTTATCAGGATCATTTAACCGCTCGATCATAGATTCCCATTTTGAAAACCCGTAATTGTCAATAACAACTTTTTTTCTTTTCTCAGTTTTTAAATGTATCGTCATGCCAATGGCGTCAGCTTCAGGATGAAATTGTGTTCCAATAAAATGATCTGTGAAACGAACTCCCATCAATGCTCTTTCATAAGGAACATGAGGTCTTTCTTTCTCAATACATAGAATTTTTGCACCTAATTCCTGTAACCGGTTTCGATCGGGTTGTACCACCTGGTAATCACGGCTGTCTACTGCATAAAACGGATCTGGCATTCCTTCAAAGACCGGTTCATTTTTTCCATCTTCCAAAAGATGAACAGGAAAAACGCCAAAGGCGGTTGATTTGCGTTTGGTGAGCTGAGCAATTTTAAAATGGCGACAGGCTAATTGAAACGAATGACAAATAAAAAAGATGAATTTTTTCTGAATATTGGCGGGATCATTATTCCAATCCTCCATTTTCGTGAGCCATTGAAAATAAAGCGTGTCCCATGTAAGGCCTTCACTTTCTACCGGGCTTCCCGGGCCACCGGTACTTATATATATATCATAGGAGGTATCTGGTAATTCATTTTTGAGACGAACATCAAATTCCTTTGATACAATATTAAGATGATTCATTTCGCCATATTGATTCAGTATTTCCCGTATGCCGCGCATACCCTGGTTTTCGTGGCCTTCGTACAGATCGAGGATGGCAATGTGAACTGTTTGCTTTTCACTAAAATTCATTTAGCAAATATAACAAAATGAAATTTTCTGCATTAATTCTTCAGATTTTGCCAATCAAAGATTTACACGAATATTTCACATTTTTTTTTCAATCCGTTTTTTTCAAATTCTTTTCGTAATTTACCTGTCTAAATTTTTAGCTATGAATAAAATCAGCAACATCCTCTCAAGGAAAGGTCACAAAGCAATCTCCGTAACTCCGGACACTTCAGTACTTGATGCCTTAAAAGTAATGGCTGAAAATAATATCGGCTCTGTGGTGGTAATGAATGAAGGCAAATTTGCAGGAATCATTACTGAAAGGGATTATTCGCGCAAAGTGATCTTAAAAGGTAAAAATTCTACCGATACCAAAGTGAGTGAAATAATGACTACAGAATTCCCGCCCCTAAAACCTTCGGATACGGTAGAGCATTGTATGGAACTGATGTCTCAATCAAATATCCGTTACCTGCCTGTGTTTGACGAGAAAAAGCTTACAGGTATTATTTCCATAAGCGATGTGGTAAAAGAAACAATCATAGTGCAGCAGGCAACTATTGATCATCTCGATAGTTATATTAATTCCAGGTAATTTGTTTTTACTGTAGTCCTTTTTATTTCAGAAGAATTTTCCTGATTGAAAATTGTGAGGAAATCATGATCATGTAAACGTTGTGTTTTTTGCCTTATTATCTTAAACCAAAACCAGTATGTCTTCTCCAACTACCGGTACCTCAGCGCAAAAAAGTATCACTACTGAAGATTTTACCAATCATCCGGAAGTACTCAATTGTATCAATCAATTGGATGCTGCATTTTCTAAAAGCGGACGGCAGTTTATAGTTTCTGATGTGTATGATGATGAAGGCAATCAATATGTAAATCTGGTGCAGAAGGGTGGAGGAGTGCTTGGTGTGGCATTGGTGGGTTACACTTATATCCTGGAAAAAATGGGAATCCGTTTTGTGCGGCTGGCAGGCACAAGCGCAGGAGCTATTAATACGGCATTAATGACCGTAATAGGGGAAAAGAAAGATGTCAAATCTCTTCAGATTTTAAAAGCCATTTGCGATTTGAATTTTTTTGATTTGGTAGATGGCCATCCTACTGCAAAGTGGATCATAAAGAAATTTATTACTAACGAAGATTTTTCTGTTAAGGTTTCCCGGTGGATAAAAGCCATTGTTTTCATTGCAATTATTCTTCCGGTAATAGATTTTATTTTCTTTGGATTGCAACATAAAGTGGTTTTGCTTTCCATTGTTACTAAAATTGCTTTTGTACTTACGGGATTATATTTTTTATTAATTGGTGCATTAATTTTCTATTCCATAAGACTTTTGAAAAGGCTCAAGAATGCAGGATTTGGAATCAACCCCGGCAATTATTTTTATGACTGGATAAAAAAACTTTTGATTGTAAACGGTGTGGTAAAGGTTTCTGACCTGAACAGTAAAGCAACAAATTTGCCCAAATTGTATTTAAGGCCGGGCAACCCTGAAAGCCTTGATACGCTTGCAGGAGATGTTACTTTTATCGCCTCGGAATTAGTAACTGAAAATAAAATCCAGTTTCCTGCCATGTGCAATCTTTTCAGGGAAGAAGATGAAATTGATACGCTTCAGCCTGCGGGATTTATCAGGGCTTCTATGGCTATTCCTGTATTTTTTGAATCCTATTTTATTAATAATATTCCTGACACTTCACCTGAAGTGAAGAAAGCATGGATGGATACTTTTAATGAGCCAAATCCTCCAACACAAGCACGTTTTGTAGATGGTGGCATTCTTTCTAATTTCCCAATCAATATTTTTTACAATCCAAAAGTAGTTGTGCCGCGCTTACCTTCTTTTGGCATTGACCTTGATGACAGCAAGCCTGAAGACAAATCCACCAATGCGATTGACTGGACTATTATGGGTTATCTCGGCAGAATGTTTAATACTATCAGGGATTATTACGACAAGGATTTTTTACTTAAAAATAAATTTTTTGAAAAAGGGATTGGCAAAATCCCCCTGTCGGGATATAACTGGCTCAATTTTTTTCTTAGTGATAAAGACAAGATCAATATGTTCGTGTTGGGCGCAAAAGCAGCTACTCAGTTTTTAATTGATTTTAACTGGGAGAATTACAAAAATGACAGGGAAAAGATGCATGCAAAGTTAGAGGGGGAGAAGCAATGAACTTTAAACAATGAGCAGTCAGCTACGAGCAATCAGTAATCAGTGTCATTAATCAGTAAAACAACAAATAAATGAATTTTCCATTTTCCATTAACATTAGCTGGATTTGGTTTTGCATTGGTTTTGGCGCCATGGCGCTTATTGGTTTTGTTATGCATTTACAAAGTAAAAATTTTTATACACTGCATGTTTTTGTAAGAAAGTTTAGTATCCTTGATCTTGAATTCCCCGCTTCGCCATTGGAATTGGCTACATATATTAAAGGGATATTTTTATTGCCAAAGGAGCTTTCTTCAAAATCTTTAAACGCTCTAAAGGGACAGCTTTATCTTCATTTACTTTTTATTCCTGTAATGTATGGAACCATTTTTTTATTGTGCATGGAAGTCTCACATAAAATGAATTTTTTGGGTAATTATATTTTTGCTTTGCTGGCATGGATTCAGATCATTCCATTGATTTGTGATTATATTGAAAATTTGTATCTGCTTCAAAAGATCCGCCCCGATGCACAAGTCTCCACTCAATCTGTTCATAATTCTTTTCAATTACTGGGGAAATTAAAATGGGCTATATCTTTAATTGCTGCGGTTTTCAGCATTTCAGTTTTGGCTTATTTCTGGCTTACCGGCTCTTATTCAAAACACTCTATTAATTTTTTAATTATTATAATCGCAGAATTGATTCTCATTTTAATATTACTGAAAATAACAAAGAACAGCTCAAAAATAAACCTTGACCAGTATCAGAATATTGGTAACTGATTTGTAGTTTTAAAGTCTTTAAATTTTATGAAATTATTATATAGGAAAAATTTCAGGAATGTTTTTTTAGGATAACTTCGCAACTTATGAAATCAAAATTCACAACTTATGAAATCGAATTTTTTTAAGGTCATCGTACCATTATTTTCTGCATTGTTTTTTTTGAATACAGGCTGCAACAGCGGCCAGTCTGCATCGGATAAATCTTTAAAAGATTCTGTTTCAAAAAGGAAATCTTCTGAACCTGAACAGGTGTATGCGAAAAAAACAATTGACACTGCTTTGTATAATAAGCTAATGTTGAATCTGGCCAACCATGATACAACCGGAAGGTGGCCTCAGAAATTTCCATACCCTTTGCCGGGAGCTATTTTTCCTTTTAACCGTGTTGTCGCATTTTATGGAAATTTGTATTCCAAAAAAATGGGTATCCTTGGAGAAATACCAAAGAAAGAAATGCTGGCCAAACTGAAAGGGGAAGTAGCAAAATGGCAGGCAGCAGATTCATCTGTTCATGTAATTCCTGCTTTACATTATATTGCAGTTA
>DASSHD010000779.1:0-2968 GCA_035693085.1 Hanamia sp.
GGAAAGTTTGCCGATTTTAACGTGAGGATCTACAGGTAATGTATCATTCAGGTTCTGCTGCGCAAAAAGAGAGGGAGAGATAAATAAAATAAGAAGAGAAAGTAGCTTTACAAATTTCATGTCGATATATTTTTTGCTGACAGGAACAAATGTAAATGAGAAGAAAAGAAATGTATGTTAAATATTATCCCTATGTATATTTCATTCAATAAAACAATTTTGTAATGCTGAAAAATCTCTACACCACTTCCCCTTCCAAATCAAAATCAAATGCTTTCGTCATTTTTACATTTACAAAATCGCCTGGTTTTAACTTTGTTTCCGAATTTATAATTACTTCATTGTCCACTTCCACGCTGTCAAATTCGGTACGTCCCAGGTATTTTCCTGCTTCCTTCCTGCCTACCGGACAGGCAGGTTTATCAACAATTACTTTGAAAGTTTTACCAACTTTTGCTTCATTTTTCTGATAAGAAATTTCCTGTTGCACATCCATTATTTCCTGAGCACGTCTTTCTTTTTCTATTTCGGGAACATCATTTATCAAATTATGTGCTGATGTGTTTTCCTCATGCGAATAAGTAAAAATCCCTACACGATCAAATTCCATCTTCTTCAAAAATAATTTTAATTCTTCTACATCATCCAGCGTTTCTCCGGGGAAACCAGCTATCAACGTAGTCCTCAGGCAAATTCCAGGAATCCTATATTTTATTTCACTGATGATATCTTCCATTTCTTCTCTTGTAATTTGCCTTTTCATTGCTTTGAGCATCCTGTTGCTTGCATGTTGCAAAGGCATATCGAGATAGTTGCAAATATTTTCGTGTTTCTTCATCACATCAATAATTTCCATCGGAAATTTAGAAGGATATGCATAATGCAATCTGATCCATTCAAATCCGGGAATATCTGCCAAAGTGTGAAGTAATTTTGGTAATTCCCTTTTTTTATAAATATCCAAACCATAATAAGTAAGCTCCTGCGCAATGAGCATAATTTCTTTTACTCCCCGTGAAACTAATTTTTCTGCTTCGGCCACCAAAGATTCTATCGGGCGGCTGATATGTTTTCCTCGCATTAATGGAATGGCACAAAATGCACAGGTACGATTACAACCTTCGCTTATTTTCAGGTAGGCATAGTGGTTAGGTGTACTTAATAATCTCTCACCAACCAATTCTGCTTTATAATCTACTTCAAATTTTCTCAATAAAAAAGGTAACTCCATTGTTCCGAAATAGGCATCTACTTCAGGAATTTCTTCTTCCAGGTTTTGCTTGTAACGTTCACTCAAACACCCTGTAACATAGACCTTATCCAGCTTTCCCTGTTTTTTAAGTTCTACCTGTTCAAGTATGGTATTGATACTTTCCTGTTTCGCCAGGTCAATAAATCCGCAAGTATTTATCACCACAATATTATGATCCTGCTTTTTGCTTTCGTGCATTACATTAATATCAGCAGCAGCTAATTGACCGCTTAATACTTCGCTGTCAACCATGTTTTTGCTGCATCCCAACGTGATGATATTTACTTTGTCTTTTTTATTTTTTGTTTTCATTTTTTTGTTGCCACTAATTACACAAATTTTCACGAATTTCTAACAGAGCGCGTCCTTCTCCTTTGGGAGAAGGGTTGGGATGAGGCTTATTTAACCCCTCCGAATAAACTATCTACAAATTCCTTTTTATCAAAAACTAACAGATCAGTCGCTTTTTCACCCACCCCAATAAACTTAACCGGAATCTTAAACTGATCGGCAATAGCCAATACCACTCCTCCTTTTGCAGTTCCATCCAATTTTGTAATCGTTAATGCGGTAACTTCTATCGTTGCAGTAAAATGTCGTGCCTGTTCTAATGCATTTTGCCCGGTACTTCCATCGAGCACCAGCATCACTTCATGCGGTGCATTAGGCAATACCTTATTAATAGATCTTTTTATTTTATTCAATTCATCCATCAAATGAATCTTATTGTGCAATCTTCCTGCAGTATCAATTATGATCACGTCCACATTTTTAGCAATGCCACTTTGTACCGCATCGTAGGCGACAGCACTGGGATCAGAACCCATTGCATGTTTTACAATTGGCACATTTGTTCTTTGGCTCCAGATATTTAACTGGTCAACTGCTGCTGCCCGAAAAGTATCGGCGGCCCCAAGTAAAACGGACTTTCCTGCCAGCGAAAAATTATGTGCGAGCTTTCCAATTGTGGTTGTTTTTCCAGCACCATTTACTCCCACTACCAATATCACATGCGGTTTATGGTCAGAAGGAAGTTCGTAATTAATGTAAGAAGTATCCTGAGGTGCGTCTATCAATATGGATTGTATTTTTTCTTTTAAAATTCTGTTGAGTTCATTGGTATTGATGTACTTATCTTTTGCTACTCTTTTTTCTATTCCGTCAATAATTTTTACAGTTGTATCCACGCCTACATCAGCGCTCACCAAAGCATTTTCCAGATCATCTAGTACGTCTTCATCTACCGTGCTTTTTCCCGCAATAGCCTTTGTTATCTTATCAAAAAAACCCTCTTTGGTTTTCTGCAAACCCTGATCGAGACTTTCTTTCTGCTCTTTCTTCCCGAAAATTTTATCAAAAATTCCCATATTAAAATTTTATTAAATGGTAAAAATAAATAAAGCTATCCGCAACTTGTGCCGGATAGCTTTAAAAAATAATTTGTTTCTCAAAAATTAACTTGCCAGGTATTCCTTGATCTTGTCTTTATGAACAATTGATTCTTTAAAAGTATAAGATCCGGATTTTGGGCTACGTACTGTGCGTACTACTTTGGTCCAGTTTTTTGCATCCGCTGCTGCTTTCTGATCTTTGGTCTTTATCGCGGTTTTTGCTGATTTTGCCATTTTTTATAATTTAATAATATTCTAATATGCCAACGTACTAATTAAATCCATTGGCTAATTATTTAATTTCTTTATGAACAGTTACTTTTTT
>DASSHD010000780.1:0-3946 GCA_035693085.1 Hanamia sp.
CCGAATTGAAATTCAAGCAATTTTATAATAAAATATTTAAACCTACGGGACCTATTTCGGTTGTTACCAACCTGAAATTTCTTATCATTCGTTTTTCTTCTATCGGGGATATTGTACTAACGACACCGGTTATACGCTGCCTGAGAAAAAAATATCCTGATGCGGCAATTCATTATCTTACTAAAAAAAAGTTTGCAGACATTCTTCGATCAAACCCATATTTAGATAAAGTTATTTTGCTGGATGATAATTTAAAAAACACAATTGAAGAAATAGAAAGAGAAAAGTATGATCACATCATTGATTTGCATCACAATCTACGAACCTTGCGAATCAAAAATTCAATCCGGGAAATTCCATTTCATTCTTTTCATAAATTGAACATTAAAAAATGGATTTACACCAATTTTAAAATAAATCTGATGCCTCACAAACATATTGTGGACAGGTATATGGCTACCGTAGAAAAGCTGGGTGTAGTAAATGATGGACTTGGACTTGATTATTTTATTCCTGAAAATGAACAGATAAAAAAAGATGATATCCCATTTTCTCATTCGCAGGGATATGTGGCTATAGCTATCGGGGCAGCACATAATACAAAAAAATTACCTGTTGAAAAATTGAAGGATTTGGTTGAAAAAATTAAATATCCTATCATTTTGCTGGGAGGAAAAGAAGATTTTATGAATGGTGAAAAAATAGCTGAATCCGATACAGTTAAAATTTACAATGCCTGTGGCAAATTTTCTTTAAATGAATCGGCAGATATAGTCCAAAATGCAAAATTAGTAATCAGCCACGATACCGGATTGATGCACATTGCGGCCGCTTTCAAAAAAAATATTCTTTCGGTTTGGGGGAATACGGTTCCTTCTTTCGGCATGGTTCCTTATCAAACGATGTGTGAGATTTTCCAGGTAAATAAATTGTGGTGTCGTCCATGTTCGAAAACCGGATTTGATAAATGCCCTCTCGGCCATTTTAAATGTATGAAAAATCAATCCATGGATGCGATTGCTGAGAAAACACATTCTTTGGTGAAGAAGTGATGCGCTTCCAATAGATTCCGGGAATCAGATTCCTGAAATAAAGTCTTGAAATACTTTTTAAAATTAATAGTGGAAATAAAATAAGAATCCGGATTATTTACCTGCCTACCGGACAGGTAGGTTTGTTTACTGTGAAAAGACCATTCTAAATAAAATCAGAATCATTTTTATTTACAAAAGTCATACGTCCTTTCTTGTATTATCAACGCTTTTCCCCCATCATTAAGCACATCAATTGAAAAATTACTGCAAAACTTTTTTAAATTATAAAATTATTTGCCTGTAATTTCTTTTCTTTGCAAAACTATAAACATGTCTGACACACAATCTCACGAATCTGCCATATTAATTTTAGAAGATGGAAATATTTTTCACGGCAGAGCATTTGGAAAAAAAGGAACCACCACCGGCGAAATTTGTTTTAACACGGGAATGACGGGCTACCAGGAAGTATTTACCGATCCAAGTTATTACGGACAAATCGTAATTATGAACAATGTTCATATCGGGAATTACGGTATTAATGAAAACGAAGTAGAGAGCGACTCTATCAAAGTAAAAGGAATTATAGGAAGAAATCTGGAAGAACAATATTCACGCTTTGCTGCGGATAATTCTTTGCAGGAGTATTTTGAAAAACAAAATATTGTAGCTATTGATGGTATAGACAGCCGTGCGCTGGTAATTCATATCAGGGAAGCCGGAGCAATGAATTGCATTATTTCTTCGGAAAATCAAAATGTAGATCAACTTAAAAAAATATTATCTGATGTGCCTTCTATGGCAGGACTTGAACTCGCTTCCAAAGTTTCTACTCAAAATAATTATACTGCCGGAAATGAAAACAGCAAGATAAAAATTGTGGTTCTTGATTATGGAATCAAAAAAAATATTTTGAATTGTTTTGTTGAAAGAGGCGCTTATGTAAAAGTATTTAATGCAAGAACATCTTTTGAAGAATTAGAGAAATTCAATCCCGATGGCTATTTTATCAGCAATGGTCCCGGCGATCCGGAGCCAATGAAATATGCAGTTGAAATAGTAAAGCAAATTCTACAGGCTAAGAAACCCTTTTTTGGAATTTGCCTCGGCCAGCAATTATTAGCGCTCGCTAATGATATTCCCACTTTTAAAATGCATCATGGCCACAGAGGTTTAAATCATCCTGTTAAAAATATTATTACAGGGAAATGTGAAATCACTACCCAAAATCATGGCTTTGGAGTAGATGCAGAAGCGGTAAAAAATGATCCCAATATCGAGGTTACCCATATCAATCTGAATGATGATTCTGTAGAAGGTATCAGGCTGAAAGACAGGCCTGCATTTTCTGTTCAATATCATCCGGAGTCCACGCCCGGGCCACACGATAGCCGTTATTTATTTGATGAGTTTTTTAAAATGATAAAGAAATAGCTTATTTGTTTATTGCCCGCCCGG
Organism: Hanamia sp.; assembly: GCA_035693085.1. Lineage (GTDB taxonomy): Bacteria > Bacteroidota > Bacteroidia > Chitinophagales > Chitinophagaceae > Ginsengibacter. Next base: position 2,493 of record DASSHD010000780.1, read on the forward strand.
CTGAACGCCCCGCCAGAATGATCTTTCGGGCTGGCGTTCAGACGGGGTTAACTAGTTTAACCGTTTGTCAGTTGTATTATTTAATACCAATTACTTATTACTTTTTTCTATCTCAATTTATTTTGTAGTTTTAGGTTATCATTTTTTTACATAACTCTTATCAAACAAAATGGTATTTTCAAAAAAAGTATCCTTACTTAAAAAAACAGACATTTTCAAAAACACTCCTGAAGTGGATTTGAAAGACATTGCCAACATTTTAGAGGAGATTCCTTTAAAGGCTGGTGCATCTATATTTAAAAAAGGCAATATCGGCGATTGTATGTACATCGTCCAAAAAGGTAGTGTGCGAATTCATGATGGCGCTTATACCTTTGCTTTACTAAATGAAAATGAAGTTTTTGGTGAATTATCCTTGTTAGATTCAGAAACCAGGTCTGCCTCTGCCACCTGCAATGAGGATAGCATTTTATTAAAGCTCGATCAATTGCCTTTTTATAAATTATTATCCAAAGATCAGGAAGTGCTGAAAGGTATTTTGCAAATGCTTTGCAGAAGAATAAGAATGCTGGATGAAAAAAGCGCCCACCAATAAAGAGAATACGTATGAAGATAGCTATTATTAACGGCCCCAATCTGAATCTTGTAGGTACCAGAGAACCAGGAATCTATGGATCTGAAACTTTTGAACATTACTTTCAAAAACTTCGTAAAGAATACGAGAGCGTTGACTTTGATTATTTTCAGAGTAACATAGAAGGTGAAATCATTAATGAGATACAGGCTGCTGCTAAAAATATGGACGGAATTATTTTAAATGCCGGCGCTTATACCCATACGTCAATTGCCATTGGAGATGCTATTGCTGCTATAAAAGTCCCTGTTGTGGAAGTTCACATTTCCAATGTGGAAGCACGTGAAGAATTCCGTAAATTTTCTCACATCTCTGCTAAATGCGCCGGAACCATTTCAGGTTTTGGATTGAAAAGTTACATGCTTGCCGTGGAATCTTTTGTCAAAAATATTTGAGAAGATTTTATATTTTTTTAAAGAAATTTGAAAATAAAAATTCTGCTTATTTACCTGTCCGACAAGCCTGCCTGTCCGGTAGGCAGGGCAGGTTCGTTTACTGATATACTGAACTTTTGGAAAGTTTTTTAAACAATTCTTTGATAAAGGACCTGCTATAAACTTTTGAAAAGTTTGCTGATTACAAAAAAATGCCAACTGAACTTTTGGAAAGTTTTTTAAACAATTCTTTGATAAAGGAACTGCTATAAACTTTCCAAAAGTTTATTGATTACAAAAAATGTAAGATTCAAATTTTTTACTGTATTAACTAATCAGTTTTATCTACAAGAAAATTACTAACGATCAAAATAAATACAATTATGAAAAAAAAATTATTAATCTGCTTTTGTATTGGTTTTTTTATTTCTCATACAACCTTCTCT
>DASSHD010000781.1:0-6681 GCA_035693085.1 Hanamia sp.
AAATATTAGATGAAAGAACATTCACCAGTAAACAAACCTCGCCTACCAGCAGACAAACAAACAACCGGGAATTCTAATTCCCTACATTTCCGCTGGCTGTTGCAGATGGCGTGGCGCGACAGCCGCAGAAGCCGTTCACGACTTTTTCTTTTTATCTCCTCGATTATTCTGGGCATTGCTGCACTGGTGGCTATTTATTCTCTCGGAAATAATTTAAGCGATGAAGTAAATAACCAGGCAGCTTCATTGCTGGGCGCTGATTTGGAGATTTCAGGAAACCAGCCGCCAACAGCTTCTGTTCAACATCTTTTGGATTCTCTCGGTGGCTCGCAATCTGAGCAAAGAAATTTTGCTTCCATGGTTTTGTTTGCCAAAAACGGCGGAACACGATTGGTGCAGGTGCGCGCGCTCAACGGACAATTTCCTTATTACGGTTCCTTGGAAACTGAACCTGCATCGGCTGCGAATTCATTCAGAAATCAACAACAAGCATTGGTGGATGAAACATTGATGCTGCAGTTTGGTGCCAAACCAGGCGACTCCATAAAAGTAGGGGAAGTAACTTTTAAAATTGCAGGTAAACTATTAAACGCACCCGGCCAAACCGGTTTTTCTTCTTCAATCGCACCCATCGTTTATATTCCTCTGCGATATCTGAAAGCCACCAACCTGATGCAAAAAGGCAGCCGTATCAGTTACCATTATTATATCAAGTTCGACCATGCAGTTGATGAACAAAAACTAACAGATCAGATAAAACCTACTCTTGAAGAAAACGATTATGATTATAGCACTGTCGAAACGCAGAAAGAAGATACAGGACGGTCGTTCAGTGACCTTACCCGGTTTTTATCGCTGGTAGGTTTTATTGCACTTTTGCTCGGCTGCACAGGCGTTGCGAGTGCGGTGCATGTGTATGTAAAAGAAAAAATAAATTCCATCGCCATCCTCAGATGTCTTGGCGCAAGGGCTTCGCAGGCATTTATCATTTTCCTGTTGCAGATCGTTGCTATTGGATTTATTGGCTCGTTGGCGGGGGCAGCTTTAGGTGTTATCGTGCAACAATTCCTGCCTGTTGTGCTGAAAGATTTTCTTCCCGTTACGATTGCTACTAATATTTCATGGACCGCAGTCATACAGGGAATCATCCTGGGAACAATCATCTCTATTTTGTTTGCGTTGCTGCCTTTAATTTTTATCCGTAAAGTATCGCCCCTGCAGGCGCTTCGCGCTTCGTTTGAACCCGCAGTAAATAAAAAAGATTCTTTAAAGTGGGGCATCTATCTTCTCATCATTTTATTTGTGTATGGCTTTTCATGGTTGCAGATCGGTAATGTAAAAAATGCTTTTTATTTTACGGTAAGCATTGCCGTTGCGTTAGTCATTCTTGCTGCTACTGCACGTTTATTAACGTGGCTTGTCAAAAGATTTTTTCCTTCTTCATGGAGTTATTTATGGCGGCAGGGATTAGCGAACTTATACCGGCCCAACAATCAAACGACTATTCTAATTATTTCTATCGGACTGGGCACCGCACTTATCAGCACGTTATTTTTTATACAATCTATCTTGCTCACGCGTGTTACACTTGCTGCAGGCGAAGGCCAGCCCAACATGGTTTTGTTTGACATTCAAAGCAGCCAGAAAGAAGGCGTGGCGAACCTGGTAAAGCATTTTGATATGCCGGTAAAAGAAATGATCCCTGTTGTAAATATGCGTCTCGAAGCAGTAAACGGCATTTCCGCATCCGACGTAAAAGATGATTCTACGCATAAATTTCCGCGTTACCTCTTTTCACGGGAATACCGCGTTACCTATCGCGATTCGCTTACTGCTACAGAAAAAATTACTGCGGGCAAATGGATTGGAAACGCGCCGGCGACAGGGCTTCCGCCAATTTCTATGGAAGAACATTATGCAAAAAGAAATGATATCCGCATTGGCGACACCATTACTTTTAATGTGCAGGGCGTAATGATAAAAACCGTAGTGGGCAGTTTCAGGGAAGTGGACTGGAGCCGTATCCGTACCAACTTTTTGGTGGTGTTTCCTAAAGGCGTGATTGATGATGCACCGCAATTTTTGGTGGTACTAACCAAAGTGCCATCGCAACAAACCTCTGCAAAATTTCAACAACAAATGGTCCAATATTACCCCAATGTTTCTATTATTGACCTTGGGTTGATCTTAAGTATTTTAAATTCCATCATGGAAAAAATTGGTTTTGTGATCCGGTTTATGGGCGGCTTTAGCATCCTAACCGGCATTGTGGTTTTGATATCATCGGTACTCATCAGTAAATACCAGCGTTTGCAGGAGAGTGTGTTGCTGCGCACACTTGGCGCCAGCCGCAAACAAGTTTTGGCCATCACCGCGCTGGAATATTTTTTCCTCGGCGCTTTGGCTGCGCTCACAGGTATTCTGTTGGCGCTCGCTGCCAGTTGGGCTTTGGCGCATTATTTTTTCGAGACTTCTTTTCATCCTGATTTAATTCCTGTTTTGATCTTAGGATTGATCGTGTGTGTGCTTACCGTTATTACAGGATTATTAAATAGTTTTGGTTTATTGAACCGGCCGCCACTGGAGGTGTTGAGGCAGGAGATGTGAGGATTTATCACTGTCTTAGGTTTTCGTTTAAAATATATTTGTAAATATTAAAGATAATCTTATGGACTTGATGATACCAAAGGATAAAGCGATAAGTATTCTAAATAATAAACTGAAGGAATTAATTACTCCTGGGTTCAATTGGAAAGTCTGGCAAAATACTACAACGATTGATATGAAACAGATTTTTGGAACGTTTAGTGACCAGTCTTTACAAATTTCACATATAAATTTTATATCGGCTTATTTACCTTCGGAGGAAACAGTTCCAAAAGGAAAAGACGATGCTGCAGGATTATTAAAATCATATATTCAACAAATAGAAAACTATTCGCAAATAGCTGATCAAAAAATTCAAATTACCAATCAGAGTTTTGAAAAAAAAATATTACGAATTGACAGATAAATATAATCAGAAAATAAGTGAAAATAGAACATTAACATCAGCACTAACTTCTTATAGTGAAGAGCTGGCAAAACTCAAGGAAGAAATCGACCATTCCAAAATAGAAATTAAACGATTAGAGGATAACACATTACAATTGGAAAATATAACATTAATAAGTCTTTGGAATGCAATTTTAAAACTACCATTTAAGAGCATATGGCCAGTCATCCTTATCTTTCTTTCTATTCTAACAGGAGCTTTTTTCTTAGGTGAATTTATTTATAGTGTTTCTCATCCAATCATCCATCCTTAATACTAAACTGACGCATAGATGAAGTAATGGTAAAATATAATTTAGAGTAAGTGGATATCCCCAAAAAGTTAATGCCACCGTCTAATCCTGACCTACGACATTTAAAAGATGTAAGTGTTTCAATTGTCTGAACCATGATTTACATGATTAAAAGATTGCCATGATTTAATTTCATTTTCTTCCTGCTCATCATCTCCTTTCCGCATGCTCGATGATATTTTATAATCCGTAAGATAAAAATCTCTTTATTGATTTGTTTACTATTATCATCAAAACTGATTAACTTTAATTTATTTAATATTTGAGAAATGGAAAGAAAAGTTATAAATATTGATCCCGGGATTTTGGGTGGAACTCCTGTCTTTTACGGCACGCGCGTACCCATTAAAAATCTTTTTGACTATTTAGAAACAGGCGACTCCATTGAAACGTTTCTTGATGACTTCGATGGAGTAAAAAAAGAACAAGTAATAAAGATTTTGGAAATGTCTCAAAAACTAATAGAAACTTCAACAGGGATTTTAAATGAAAATATTGCTTGACGAATGTATAACCAAGAGATTAAAACCACACTTGCGTGAGTTTGAAGTTTTTACGGTGTCTGAAATGAAGTGGAATGGAATTAAAAATGGCAAACTGATGTCATTGTGTATTGAAAATGATTTCGACCTGGTTTTGACTATAGATAAAAATCTGATGTTCCAACAGAATCTTGACAAACACAATCTAACAATTGCTGTATTAAACTCGTTAACAAGCAAGGTTGAGGAACTTATTTTATTCATGCCTTCTTTTAAATTACAAATTAAAGAGCTTGAAAAACATAAAGCTTACATCATAGAAAAATAATACGAATACCATCTTTTAATTTTCGCAATGAAAGCTTTTTTCAATGATTTCGGTTTCCGCGAACTTTCCTAATTTTCCCTCCTCAACAAAATATAAATCCGAAGTATTTGTTTCTTTACTGTTTTTTAGTTGCAGATAAATGCTACTTGAAAAGATTTGATAAAAATTGAACCTGGTTTGTAATCATGTACAACGAGGATGATTCCCCTAAAAATGGATTAGGCACTCTGAAAAAAACTGTACCCCACTTAGTCCAATATTAAATTGGATAAACTTTCTTGATTTTAAAGCAAGAAACTTTTTACACGAAGATCAGTTGTTCCTGTCCGGTTCATTTTCCAGGCCGATTTCTTCAATTTTATCAAACTTGGGACTTTTTGCATTCGAAGAATAATAAATAAAACCACGTTTTATTTTCCGGGTTTTCAAAAAATCAAAGGCTTCTTCTTTTGTAGTTATTTCTTTAATATTCCTTTGTGCATAAAATATCAATTGTGGGTCAATCTCTGCGTTTCCGAGAGTAAAAATTACTGCGTCGTTGGTTGAAGTGTTCTTAATTTCCAGCCCAAGTTGTTTACTAAGGCTATATTCATCACCTCTTAAAGAAATTCTACCCGGCCTGTTGATATAATAATAAGAGATTACAGAAATAATAACGGACAATAAAACCAGTAGTTTTAGCTTGTCAACCGGGATAGATTTGTTCCTGTTCAGCTTGTCAAAAAAGAGTGCAATGGCAACGCTTAAAAATAATGATCCGTATAAACTCACAAAATCATGCCCGGAATATTCCGAAAGAAATGCATGCAACAGAATAATCGGTAAAACCGAAATCCATATAAAAAGAAAATTTTGATGATTAAATTTTAAATGTAAACGATTAACCCTGGTCTTGTAAATAAAGAATCCAAGCAAAAGAATAAATGGAAGATAACTGGTGATATAATTGGTTAGAATAAGACCTGAAAAATATAAAAGTTTTTTTACCGTCATGAAAAAAGAGGCGCTATCCTGCCAGCCGCTTCTTAATTGCAGGCGATTTAGCATTTGACCTAAATAATCATCCAATCCATTAATTAAGCTGTATTGATAAACAAATAGCCCAATAGCGGCAATACTTATGAGAATGGTTATTAAAATGACCTGCTTAAAAATCTTCTTCTTTTTTAACCGCGATGCTGAGTATAAAAAAACACTGAAGGCGAAAAAAATACCTAACCATGAAGTATAAATCATCAGGAATAAAGTAGCAGCATATAAAATAAAATACTTTCGGGAAGCTCCATCTTTTATAAATAATTGAAGAACGTAATAGACGCCAGCCACAAAAAATAAATGCACCAGCATATCGCTCATATAAGTATTACATTGAAACCATAAAACACCTGCGCTAAATAAATAAACCATAAAACCGCATAAATCAACCCAATCTATTCTCTCAAAAGATTTTCTACTGCGAAGTGTACCAATAATCAAATAAATAAATAAGGCACTGATAAAATTGATTACTAAATTAAAAAGTTCAATAGCAAGTACGGTGGCTTTTACATGTAATAATTGGAAAACCAGATAGGGGAGTATATAAGCAAACTGGGGATGAGAAACATAATAATAATTGCCATTGGAATCAACCATTTTACCGGTGGTAGATGCATACTTGTTGATGTATTTATTAGCGACGCCCGGATAATTCATGACCGGATTAAAATGATATTTGGCCGCCCCATCCATTTGCCAAATATCAATAACCCGGAGAGAAATAGCAGTTACAAATTCATGATGCTTTGATAAAGGGCGATTTATATTCGGTAATCTTACTAATACGGATAAAAGAAAAATAGTAATCAAAATAATAATTACAGGAAAAGAAAATGGTTTTTTCAAAAGATATTTTTGTGAGCAAAAATAACCGATATGCTTCTGACTTCATTATTCTCTAAAAAAAATTCAAATTAATCTTTGCCTGTGTTTGAATTGAAGGTGTTTTCAGTCAGACAAAACCATTAAAGAGGCATAAATTAGGAAAAAGTCAAAATGATTCCAATGATTTAATTTCATTTTCTTCCTGCTAATCAAAATAAGAATCAGTGTTATTTATGGGTTTACTGTATTTGTAGTTTCTGGTTGGAAATCATCAAAATAAAATTTTGATTTTGCTCAAATTAAATAGCACTATTTGTTCCGCAATAAGGAAAACGAACGCCCAACCTCACTCACAAATGGCAACCCTATCATAAAACCAGGTCTCAATTATTTTTTAATGACACGTCAGGAATCACAACGCTCTGATTTCTCCACATGCAATTGGAACCGTAACGTATGCAGGAACACCGGGAAGTGATTTGACACTACCAGGAAATGACTTTCCTTCGGGAACTCCATGGATAAATATCACACGATTTTCCAGGGATAACTTATTGATGTGGTATTCCTTTTTAATAGCTGCATCTAGTGTCATGTCAAATAGATAATGTCTGTTAAAATAACCTATCTTTACCATCCAAAAAGACGATGGTACATTATA
>DASSHD010000782.1:0-7448 GCA_035693085.1 Hanamia sp.
ACCAACCGCCAACGAATATTAAAAGATGAAGCCTTTGGTTTTATAGTATTGGCATCGCTCGAAAGAAAAGAGGGCGACCAATATTTTAAAGCAGACATACTCACACAGTCTCTCATGCAAAAGCAGGAAGCGTTTCATACAGATAATCCAGCGGAAGCTCTGGCAAAGAGTCTGAATGATAAAGGATTTGTGGATATTGATTTCATTGCGGCTGCAATTGGCAGTACGGAAGATGAAACCATTCACGCATTAGGTAATCACATATACCTGAACCCTGCAAATAATGAATGGGAAACATCCGATAAGTTTTTAAGCGGCAATGTTGTTAGTAAACTAAGTATAGCAAAAGAGGCAGCAGAGAAAGCGCCTGATAATGCACAATTGCAAAGAAGCCTGGAAGCGCTGGAGAAAATCCAGCCGGAAAAAATACCTTTTGAATTATTGGATTTTAATCTGGGTGAAAGATGGATCCCGCAAGACTATTACAACCGGTTTGCCACTCATTTATTTGAGTTAAATACTGATGTAAGCTATTTTCCCTCTGTTGATACTTTTAAAGTAAAACCAGATGGAAGCAATGCAAAGATTAACCAGGAGTACGCCGTCACTACAAAAAACGGAAAGACAACTTATGGTAATACTTTACTGGAACATGCATTGGAAAATACTACTCCTTTTTATACTTACGAAGTTGATCTGGGTGATAAGACAATCCGGGTTCCTGATAATGACGCCATACAATTGGCCCACCAAAAGATTGAATCAATCAGGAATAATTTTACAGATTGGTTAAAAGAATTACCACAGCAGGATAAAAATGAATTGGAAGAACTTTACAACAACACCTTTAATTGTTATGTTCTCAGGGAATATAATGGCAGTCATTTGCAATTTCCGGGTTTAAATAAAAAAAATCTCGGTATTGAAGATTTGTATAGCTCCCAAAAGAATTCAGTATGGCGGATAATTCAAAATCGTGGCGCATTGATAGACCATGAAGTGGGACTGGGTAAAACCTTAACGATGATAGTAGCTGCTCATGAAATGAAACGGCTTGGCATTGCAAACAAGCCTATGATACTCGCATTAAAAGCCAATGTAAACCAGATAAGGGAAACCTATCGCAAAGCCTATCCCAATGCAAAGTTGCTGGCACCCGGGGAGAATGATTTTACTCCTGCAAAAAGGATGCGGTTATCCCATGAAATCAAAAACAATAATTGGGACTGCATTATTGTAACACATGATCAGTTTGGTAAAATACCACAAAGCCCGGAAATACAAAGAGAGATATTTCAAACCGAACTGGATCATGTGGAGAAAGACCTTTATACCCTGAAAGATATGGGTGGTGAAGTATCGAGGCGTATGCTGAAAGGGCTGGAAATAAGAAAGAATAATTTGCAGATAAAACTGAGTTCTGTTCTCCGCGATATTGAACAAAAGAAAGATGCAGGCATTAGCTTTAAGGACTTAGGAATCGATCATTTGTTTGTAGATGAATCCCATAAATTTAAGAACCTCACTTTTACCACAAGGCATGATAGAGTTGCAGGGCTGGGGAATATTGCAGGTAGTCAAAAAGCTTTAAACATGTTGTTTGCTGTAAGAACCCTGCAGGAAAAATTCAATAGCGATTTATGTGTTACTTTTTTATCCGGCACACCAATATCCAACAGCCTTACAGAAATGTTTTTATTGTTTAAATATCTCCGGCCAAATGAAATGAGAAGGCAGAGCATTGAAAATTTTGATGGATGGGCAGCGGTGTTTGCAAGAAAGACAGTTGACTTTGAATTTTCTGTAACCAATGAAATTATTGCCAAAGAACGTTTCCGTCATTTTATTAAAGTACCGGAACTGGCTTTGTTCTATAATGAAATTACCGATTATAAAACAGCCAGGCATATCAACTTAGATAAGCCAGAATTGGATGAGCAATTGGTAAATATTCCACCTACGCCGGATCAGCAGGAGTTTATTAAGAAATTAATGGCTTTTGCCAAAACAGGCGATGGGGAATTAATAGGCAGGCCGCCATTAACAAAAGAAGAAGACAAAGGAAGGATGCTGATTGCCACTAACTATGCCAAAAAGATGGCGGCAGATATGCGCCTCATCAATCCTTTTATTTACGAAGACCATCCCAATAATAAGGTAAATGTTTGTGCCAGGAAAGTAGCAGAATTATATCAGCTAAGTCAAGAGCAAAAAGGTACACAAATCATCTTTAGCGATATTGGAACACCTAAGCCAGATGCTTTCAATATTTATGATGCTTTAAAGGATAAGTTAGTAAGCGATTTTTCCATACCTGCCCATCACATCACTTTCATTCATGACTGGACAGACAGGCAAAAGCCTGAGTTATTCCGGAAAATGAATAATGGCGAGATAAGAATATTACTCGGAAGTACCGAAAAGGCAGGCACCGGTTTAAATGTTCAAAGAAATGTTATTGGGATGCACCATCTGGATATTCCCTGGAAGCCTTCTGAGTTGGAACAGAGAAATGGAAGAGGTGCAAGGCAGGGAAATATCCTGGCAAAAGAAGGATATGATAATAAAGTAAAGAATTACATCTATGCTGTTGAACAATCATTAGATAATTACAAGTTTAATCTGCTGAAAAATAAACAAACCTTTATCAGTCAGATGAAAAACTGCGAACTGAATGTAAGAACCATTGATGAAGGTGCCATTGATGAAAACAGCGGAATGAATTTCTCAGAATATATCGCCATTCTTTCGGGTGATACAACACTCCTCGAAAAATCCAAAATGGAAAAGAAGATTGCCGTATTGGAAAGCCTTAGAAATGCGCATCATAAAGAAATGATAAGGTCAGGATTTCAATTAGAGAATTTGCAAAGAGATAAAGAAAGTACACAACAAACATTGGGTAAACTATTGCAGGATGAAAGCGGTTATAAAAGCCAGTTACAATTTGATAAAGAAGGAACAAAACTAAACCCTATACAGTTGGATGGTTTCAACTCTGCTGATACCGAAGCAATCGGTATCTATCTTATTAAACTTTCTGCAACCTGGAAACCCAATCCGGATGAAGATGATATAATGAAAATCGGCAGCCTTTATAATTTTGATTTATTCATTCGCAGACAAAAAGAAACTTATGAAGACAAGGGTCTATTTGAATACAGTTATCAGAATATTTATTATGCAGCAAGCAGTGAAACCAGCATAAAGTATTTATGGAACCAGGGGCATATCAATATTGATAATCCGAAAATTGCTGCAAGGTATTTTTTGAATGCCATTGACCGGGTAGAAGCATTGAAAGAAAAATATCAAAAGAATTTGCTCGAACTGGAGCAAAACATTCCCCTGTTACAGCAATTGGTTTCAAAGCCCTTTGAAAAAGAAAAAGAACTGGCCCAGTTGAAAAAAGATGTTTCAAAATTAGAAAGGGAAATTTCAATAAAAATTCAGGAGAATCAAATGAAGCAACATAATTCAATAGGTGATAATGCGGCTGAAATAAAAGAAGCACCTGTAATAAAAATGGATTATCAGGAATTAAAGTCGGAAAAAAGTCTATTACCAAAAAAAGAAATATATCAACGAAAAGTGAAGAGCCTGAGAATTTAAAATATTAATATGGCTCTTTTCTCAATTTCTTACAACCTATTAAAACATTAAACATACTCATAATCTTTTCAATGCGATTAACAGATTAGATGTTTGATGAAATTAGCACTTTGAACTTAAAAGACAATTACTGTCAACTTAATGAAGATGCCGCGGAGGTGCTATCTATAAAGGTATTGCGGTATCAGGTAAATTTGCCCCATTGATACTTACCATGCTTATATGGATCGTACCTGGTATTTTGTCGTATTATTGCTGGCTAATGAAAATAAAGAAATAATTTCAGGGATCGCATTAATCGCTACCTGCCAGGAGCAGAGAGTATGGATAAAATGAAGCTAAATACAAAAGGGCAATATTTGTTCTTCTGCTACAATCCGGAAGCTATATTGAGAAGAAAGGCAAAGATACTCCAACGCCACGTTGTCTTTAATGCATATCCGAGCCAGTTGGAGAGCGGGTGATTGCAGCAAACAGTATTAGCTACTCATTTTTTGTAAATTACTTTTTATGATTTTATTATTTGATATTCCTTGGAAGGATTTATTTTCTACATACTCTGCAGTAACGCTGGCTGTTATAGCTCTAATAGGATATTTTATAAAAAGATTTTTTGATCTTAAAAGTAAAAAGGTTGAAATTCGTCACTCTCTATTTCAACAGAATAAGGTAACTGCAATTGTATATTTTGTTTCCTCTTACATTCATATGGACAAACTTATTCATAAAATGTGGGTGGATCATAAAACGAACATTTCACCGCACTTGGAAAACGAAATACAAACAGGACTCGAAAACTTTAAAGTTGCTCTAACACAACTTAACTTATACTTACCTTCTTTTGAAATGAACAATTTTCGTAGACTATTTATGAATTTTGATGGAATTATAGATTACATAGACAAATACAAGAATGCGGTGGATACAATTGCTGAGCAAGAAAATGAAGATATTCTTCAAAAATATTCAAGACATATCTTAATGGATAATGCAAAATTAATTGAATCTATAGGAGACGACACAAGGAAAATGTTTCATAGTTAATGATAAGCTTTTTGTCGAAAATAAGGACGCAAAAATTTTAACCCAGATTATTGTTGATCTCTTCATTCAATTATATTTTACTTCTTCATTAGCCAGACACGGCTGACGCAAAGCTAAGATGCATATCTACGCTAGTGAGGGTTGATCAATATCATCGGTGGGAGACAATGCTGAGAAAAAAAATTATAAAGATGGACACTTTAATTTTACAATGTATTCACTACCTCAGATATGGCCAGCGCAAAGCTATGCTGCATATTTGCGCTATTGGTGGAGCCAGGTAATAATCTTCGTTATAATTGACTGCTTTTTGCTTCTTCTTTTATAATATTTTTTTCGTTTATTTTCTTCAGCTTTCCATCCGGTTTTGATCTGTTTATCATTCGTAGGTACCCAATTTTTTTCAAGTACATTTTCTGCGTCAGCCACCGGGGAATATGTAGTTCTTACAATCCCGCTAAGTGATCCACCCTGCCTTTCCAATTCTATCTCCACATCAATGAATGGAATTTTTAATTGAATTAAAAGTTCAATAATCTCTTTTCTGGATTGACCTTTATCAATGCAAATAAATGCAAATGTCACTCATTGAAGGTCTTCATCAGAATCAGTGAGGATAAACTTATCATGCATATATATCCCTTGCCGAAATCCTTCATATCGCTTTCAACTTTATTTCATTTGATTAGTTCAACTCTCTCATAATTAAAAGACGGCTTTAAGTCAGGAAGATTATTCCCATAGATCAGTAGAGTTATCGTATTATATTTCATTCCCACCCACCAATTTTGAGGTTCTATTCGATTGATTTGTTGTGAAAAAGCTGCACCATTGAAATATAAAAGAACGATTAGAATGAATATTTTTTTCATTTTAATTTGAATTTTTTTTCTGATAAGATTCTGGCTAACGTCTAGCAACCTGTTGAGGATCAAAATTGCAAATCCAAGTCATTTATTTTAATTTCAAACTTATGAATTAGTTTTTTTATTTACTGTACTTTTCTTTTTCGTTTGTCCGCAGTTGTAAAATTTTCCCAATTTGAAGGTAACACTAGAAAAATATGACGCTGGAATGTGCGGAATTTTTGCGTCGTTTTGAAAAATACATTCTGCAAAAAACTTTGTAAAAATCTGGCACGCAGGCACCTGAATGCTAAAAATAAGATGGAGCGGCCATTAAAGGTGCCTGAGCCCATGCAAAAGATCTAAACTACTGTAGCATTGTGGCTGCTGCTGTAATCGGGTAAAGATATCACCCTATGCTCTGTATGCATTAAGGGACGTATGGAACTGGTAAAAACATTTATTTTTTATAATACTGCGCTCGTAGATATAGAACAGTAAGTGTAAATATTTCTGTTTTTTATTGAATCAATATTGTATCAAAAAAAAAGCACCGCCCCACATTCATTATTCAATACTTAACTGACTGATAAAAGTTGACGGACTTATTCCAAACTGCTTTTGAAAATCTCTTGAGAAATTAGTGGGCATAGAATAACCGATCATATAAGCCACTTCATTTATTTTGTATTCTCCGCTGGATAACAATTCTGCAGCTTTTTTTAATCTTGTAAGATTGATTAGTTCATTGGGTGTAAGATCTGATAAGCCTTTGATTTTTCGGTAAAGAGTAGCTTTGCTCATATTCATGATTGTTGAAAGACAATCTACATCCAGCTGAGTATCCGTAATACGTTCATAGATTGCATTATTGAGATGTTCAAGAAAATCTTTGTCTGCATTAGAGCAGGCGATGCCTTTAATATGAGTGAGTGGTGACTGAGCAAAATAATTTTTAATAATATTTCTGTTCGAAAATAGATTACTGATTTGAGCTTGTAAATGATCTAACGAAAATGGCTTTTCTATATAGGCATCTGCCCCAACTTCCAATCCTTCTATTTTTGATTGCAGCGAATTTTTTGCTGTGATTAGGATAATAGGAATATGGCTATGCTGAAAATCATTTTTTATTTTTTTACAAAGTTCTATACCATCCATAACTGGCATCATGATATCACTAACTACAATATGTACATTTTCATTTTCCAAAACATGTATCGCATCCTGGCCATCAGCAGCAGTTATCACATTATATTTATCAGCTAATTCATTTTGGATGTAATTTAAAATTTCTTTATTATCCTCAACGAGTAGTACCACTGGTCTTGTTGAATCAATCGGTTTTAAAGGACTTTCGTGGAGTGTAACAGTTGCATTTTCTTCTTCCGTTTTATGCAAATTGATCTCTGTCTCCTGGTGGATGGGCAGAGAAAGAAGAAAAATATTCTGTTTATCGTCTGATGTTTTTATGACGATAGATCCGTTATGCAATTGTGTCAGCGACCTTGCAAGTGGAAGCCCGATACCTGTACCTGCTTCCTTTTCAGTTTCTTTGATTCGATAAAATGCTTCGAATATTTTTTCTTTATATTGTTCAGGAATTATGTGGCCGTCGTTTCTTACTTCGATCTTAAAAAAAGTATCTTCACTGCTAAAAGGCAGTAATTTTATAGATGCCTTTTCGCCGGCATACTTAATGGCATTATTTATTAAATTACTCAATATCTTTTTCACAGCCTCTGCATCTACATAAGCATGAAGCGTTATTCTTGGAAGTTCAAGACGGTAAGAAATATTTTTTTGATCAGCAGCTGGTTTAAATGTTGAGTACACTTCAGTTATTAATTCATTCATATCAGTTTTTGAAAAACTGAGGCTGAACTTATTGGCCTCCGCTTTGCGAAAATCAAGTAGCTGGTTGGTAAGGTCTATTAATCTGTTAGT